>DATDTF010000023.1:0-20477 GCA_036517795.1 Minisyncoccota bacterium | reverse complement strand
GTTAAGAATATAGATCACTTTTTTTTGGGTAAGCAGTTCCAGCTCCGGCAATTCCTCGTTCTTATTTTTTTTAGCTTCTCGTTTTTCTTTGGACTCCAAGTCGGCCAGTTCAAGTTCCGTCTTGATAACTTCTATGTCATGAATTGGATCTACTTTACTGTGCACGTGAGTGATGTTTTTGTCTTCAAAGACCCTGACCACATGGGCGATAGCATCAACTTCCCTGATGTTTGATAAAAATTTATTGCCCAGACCCTCTCCTTCGGCGGCGCCTTTAATAAGACCGGCGATATCAATAAACTCAATTGTTGTGGGAACGATTTTTTTTGAATGAGAAAGTTCGGCCAGTATTTTCAGTCTTTCATCTGGCACCTCAACTATCCCCACATTTGGGTCAATGGTTGTGAACGGGTAGTTGGAGATGTCTATTTGTTTTTTGGTCAATGCCTTAAAGAGGGTAGATTTACCGACATTAGGCAGACCTACAATACCGATAGATAACATGTTAGGATAATAGCAAAATTATGACTAAACTCACAAGTAGTTTAAAAGAAAATATTAAAAGTAAAAAACTGATTGTTTTTGATTTGGACGGCACGCTGGTTGAAACCAAGTCGGCAGTTGATGCCGAAATGGCCGGACTTTTGGACAAGCTTTTGGAGAAAAAAACGGTTGCGGTTATCGGCGGAGGAAAATACGAAGTTTTTAAAGAAATTTTTTTAAGCAAACTAAAACTGTCTGATAAACTTCTCAAAAAACTTTTTATATTTCCAACTTCGGCCTCGTCCTTTTACCGTTACAAGAATGGTTGGAGAAAAGTATATTCTAGGGAGCTTCCAGAAGAAACACGAGTTAGAATCAAGAAAGCTTTTGAAGAGGTTTTCAAGGAGGTAAACTATAAGCATCCTGATAAGACTTATGGAGAGGCTATTGAAGACAGGGGTTCACAAGTCACCTTTTCTGTTTTTGGCCAAGATTTGGTTAAGGTTTTGGGTAAAAAAGGGGTTGAAATGAAAAAAGAATGGCGGGACAAAAATACCAAACTCAAGTTAAAGCTGGCAAAGATGCTTCAAAAAAAGTTGCCTGACCTGGAAGTCAGCGCGGCGGGCTATACTTCAATTGATGTTACCAAGAAGGGGATAGACAAGGCCTACGGTTTGAATCAAATAAAAAAGCATCTCGGAATTAAATTCAGCGAGATGCTGTTTGTCGGCGATGCTCTTTTCCCCGGCGGCAATGACTATGCCGCTCTTAAAATCGGTGTAGAGTGTGTCGCGGTCAAGGGACCGAAAGAAACTAAGAGGATTATTAAACTTCTTTAAGCTTTTCTTCGAGCTTTTTTTGTTTTATTTCCAGAGCTTTTTTTCCTGTTTCCGCTTCCGTCAAAAACCTGCCCAGCTTTTTTTTGGCCGTGTGTAATTCGGCATATAGTCTTTCGTGTATTTTGCGTATGCTATATATGGGATTTCTGGATAGGGTAATATACAAAGAACCGTCTTTGTCCATCAAACTGTTGACGGGTTGGTTGTCAAAGACAGAACCATTCTGGCGGAGAATTGACAGGTGGTTTTTGGATAAAAACAGGGCAAAACAAGTATCGTTTTGTTTGGGATCCCAAAAAACTACTCCCAAAAACACAGCTTTGCATTTTAAACCTACTTTGAATTCCAGGAATTCCAGACCACCAAATTCTTTCACCGCTATCATCGGTTCGGGGTAACCCGCAAGGTTTTCAACTACTGGAGCAAAAGCTTTCGCCATTGCCATAATTTCTAAACTTTTTTTCGCTTTAAGCTTATCTTCCAGGATATCAATGGTTTTCCGAAGTTCTATAAATCCTTCTTCTTGTTCGTTAAATTTTTTGTTAAGGTCTGAAACAGTCGCAATTAAATTTAACACATTAAACACAAAAATTGGTTCTGACACTCTTTTCTCCCTATAAACCTATTTTTTCTTTGACTTCTTTCAAGGTACTGCTAGTGATTATTCTAGCTTTTTCTTCTGACTCCGTCAATACCTTCTCAACATAGTCCATGTTGTCCTTGAGTTCACTATATTTTTTTTGAAAAGGCTTTAGGAAATGTACAACGACTTCGGCTAGGTCGTTTTTGAAGTCGGCATAAGTTTTGCTCTCATAGTCTTTTTCAATTTCCTCTACCGCTCTACCTGAAAGCAGTTGATAAATTGTCAGCAAATTGGAGATTGCCGGTTTTTTGTCTTCATCAAATTTTATTTCTTTGCCCGAGTCGGTAACCGCCTTTTTAATTTTTTCTCTGACGACATCTGGGGCATCAGATAAAGCGATGCCCTCGTCACCGGTTTTGGACATTTTTTTGATTGGATCTTGTAGTGACATGATCCGGGCGCCTTCAGTAAGGTGTGGTTTGACCGCCTGGAAGGTTTCGCCAAAAAGATGGTTGAATTTTTTGGCTATTTCATTGGTAAGGTCAATGTGGGGGAGCTGGTCGTCACCGACGGGTATGAGGTTTGATTTGTAGATTAAAATGTCAGCCGCCATCAGTACTGGATAATCCAAGATTCCCATGTGGGTGTATTTGCCATGCGTTTGCTCAATCTTCTCTTTGTAGGTGGGCAAGCGATCCAGCCAGCTTACAGGAGTGATTGTATTAAAAATCCAAGCAAGCTCTGTGTGTTGTGGAATTTTTGACTGGCGTATAAGCAAAGATTTTTCAGGATTAATACCGGCGGCCAGATAGTCCAAAACCGCATCCATGACTTGCTGGCGGTAGGTTTTTGGGTCAAAAGGTGTCGTGATGCCGTGGTAGTCCACAACAGCAAAAACGGCCCTTTCTATGTCGGGACTATTTTGCAGTTCTATCCAGTTTTTTATAGCGCCCAGGTAGTTGCCTAAGTGGAGTTTACCGGAAGGCCTTATTCCAGAAAGAATTCTAATCATATAGCTAAGGATATAATATTATAAGTTTTTAGACAATTTTACTATAATCTGCTATGATTATTATAATGGAATTTAACCAACCAACCAACCAACCAACCAACCAACCAACCAACCAACCTAAATTTTAAGAGTTTGTTTGGTTTTGCTATACAGGCCGTGATAAACGGTTTTTTATTTTTCGGTTAACCAGAACCAGAATTGGTTTATTAATTCTTGGGACAGTTTATATGAGTTAGCATGGCCCAAGACGCCAAGATAGGATTGCAGTGATTGTTTGAGAGTTTCATCAGAAATAAGACCCTGCTTTTTTTCAAGAACACGGCGAAAGATTTTGTTGAATATACGCTTCTTGGTCTTAGTTCTAAGCTGTCTGTAGTGTGGCAAGATAACATATCCCAAGAAGTCTATGCCTTGATGAAATTTACGGATTGTAACTTTATTCGGATGCAGGCTAAGGGCAAGCTTTTCTCTCAGAAAATTACTGATAAGCGGAATAAGTTCTCCCAAATATTCTTTATTGTCCGAAACAACTACAAAGTCATCAGTATACCTTAAGTAATGTTTTACCCGAATATCATGTTTCATAAACTGGTCAAATTCGTTCATGTAGACGTTCGCGAAGAGCTGGGAGGTGAGATTTCCGATCGGCACGCCTTTATGCTCAAAAATGTTAGCATCTTTGGAAATAAAACTTTTTACAATTTCAGATAATAGCCACATTGCATCGCTATCCCCAATTTTCCTACCAAGGATTTTGATTAAAACATCATGATCTATCGAATCAAAAAACTTTTTAACATCACACTTTAAGGCAAACACATTTTTATGTCCATTCCTACCAATTTTGTTAGCAATTTCTTTGAGCTCCCTAATCCCTTTGTGGGTTCCTTTGCCTACACGACAAGAAAAAGATTGGGCTATAAATGTTGGTTCAAAGATGGGATTCAAGATTTTAAAAATTGCGTGATGCAATACTCGATCTCGAACCGTAGCTTTGTGAATATGTCGAGGTTTTGGATCGCGAATCCAAAAGCCAGTATAGGCTCCGTGTTTATATTTTTTAGCTTGCAGATCGCGATGCAATTCAAAAATATTCTCTTCCAGTTTACGCTCAAAAACTTGTACGTCGTACCGATTGCTTTTGTCACTTTTGAAGGCGTCCCAGGCAGCGAAAAGATTCTCCAATGAAATTAACTTTTCAAATACATTTTTATAAATTTTCATAATATGGAAGACTTAGATATACCAATTTTTAAGAAGTCATATGACTTATATAAGGACTTTTACAGTCTGCGTAATGGGGTGCCGAGACAGGACAAATTTGCTATTTGGTTACGCTGTGAAAACCTCATTCTCGAAGTTCTTGAGAATGTTGTAGCGGCAAGCCAACTTTCTAAGTTGGAAAAGTTGCCTATTCTTCAAAAGGGTAGCATTAAACTTAACTTTCTTAGAGTACTTATCCGACTTTGTAAGGATACGAAAATTTTGGATGACAAGAAATATATTCAATTGGAACAGAATATAGATGAAATAGGTAGAATGTTTGGCGGGTGGATTAGGTCGACTCGCGATCGCTAAAGAAATATCCTCCAGATGGAGGATATTTCTCGTAAGAGAGAAAGAAGTTCCGGGACGCACCCACGCCAACGTTGTCGTTGCGATTGCCGTTCCAGTTGTTGACGTTGAGGCCGTTCTCGTTGAAGTTGCCGACACACGAGACGTTGCCAGCGTTGGCCAAAGAGAACGCATGATGCCTGTCTCCATCCAAGTCACTGAGTCTTGAGGCTTACTATCTTGCGGTCTATATCCTCTCAACTCTGAATTTTATTCGGGAGCATCTGCTTTTAAACAGAACCTCCACTAAAGACAGGCAAGAAGTTCAATCTCTACTTTTTATCGCACGCTACCGTAATCCGTAAACGACGGTATTCTGGCAATCCTCAAAAGAGAGGCGTCCGCGAGGTGAAGCCGTGACCGCACCTGCATTAGCAGACAATAAAATTGTATCAAGTATCTTTATAAAAGAAAATGAGCCTCCGGCGCTGCGAAAAAAAATCGCGCCGAAGGCTCAAGTATTCAAGAGGAGCAAGTCCTCAAGATTTCAAGGTTCAGGACTTCCGGGACGCACCCACGCCAACGTGGCCGTAGCGAACGCCGTGCCAGTGGTCGACGTCGAGGCCGTGCCCGTGGAAGCTGCCGACACACGAGACGCGGCCAGCGGGGGCCTTGTCGGTCTTCACTGTGCGTTCCGTGCAAGCCGCCCACCGAGATCCATTGGGACGAACGTCCGTCTTGCGAAAGACGAGAATGTCTTTGGTGGTCTCGGCGATGGTCGTCGGCACCTCGTACTCGGCGGGTAGTATCGCAACCTGCTCTTCGGGGGTCTTATCCGTCGAGCCGGGAACGATGTCCTTGAGCATCAGATACCAGCGAAGTTGCATCGTCGCCACATCGGTGTGGGGTTGGCCTTCGTGCCAGGGGTTGCTGTTGAAGTAGAACTTCGGCTGACCCGTTGCTGGATGCAGCTGAAGCCACTTGGCCACCGTGAGCGGCGAACCGTTGATGGCGGTCAGGCCCAGGAATGCGAAGTGCGTATCCTTCACCAGTTTGCCCTTGTTGAAGGGGCAGGGACTGTTGAGGACGTCTTCGCCCCACGGGAATTTCCCGGCATCGCGGATCTGCTTCTTGGTGAACTTGGCATCGTAGTAGCTCATCCAGTCGGCAACATCGAAAATGTTGCGACCGAGAACCATACGAGCCATGCGCGATTCGATCGAGCCGACGAGGCCCTTGCGGAGCATCGCTTGCGCGATGCGACGAGTGTACTCGTTGTCAGTACGGAAGAGATCGAAGAGATCGCGGGGATTGCCCCCCTCTTTGGCGACCGCTTTTTCGAGCGACGCCACGCTTTCCTCGAACTCACCCTTGGTCATGGTCCAGAGACCGCTTTTGGCTTGTGTCATAACACATCTCCTTTTTCGTTTCGGTTTTGCTCTCCACGTCCTTTAGGGACTCTTGAGAGCTGATTACCCCTTACCGAGGGGTTGCGGTCTTGTCTCAGAAGTTGAGACGAGCATACTGGAAACCCATATTTCAAGCGTCCAAAATGCTCGTCTCAAGTAGAACCTTATGGTAATGAACTGTGCTTTAATTATATCAAATACAGCGAAAAAGTCAATGGTCGATTTTTTTAATTGTTATATTCTGGACCAACTGGTAATTTATACCTCAATCACTACCGGCAAGACCATAGGTCTTTTTTCGGTTTTTTGGAAGAGAAATTTACCAATTTCTTCCCGCAGATTATCTTTGAGGTAAGCGGTGTCAAGCTGGCCGACTGTGCTGCTTTTCTCAACAACAAAGCGTGCTTTCTTTCTGACTTGAGCAAGCAATTCTTTGTTGTCTTTTAAATAAATAAAGCCTCGGGATATGATGTCTGGACTCGTCAGTACCCGGCAGGTTTTAGTGTCTATGAGAATGACTATGACAAACATACCATCTTCGGCTAAAACTTGTCTGTCTCTCAAGACGACGTTGCCGACGTCGCCGATGCCTAAACCGTCAACTAATATCGGATTGCTGGACACTGTTCTTTTATCAAACCACCATTTTATCTTATCTGAAACAGGGTTTCCTAAATCAGGGTTGCTTAGGTGGATAACAGAGCCGTTGTCGGCAATAATGATATTTTCTTCGGTAATTCCTTTAGACTGGCCTATCTCGGAATGACTGACCATCATTGAGTATTGGCCGTGAATTGGCATAAGAATTTTTGGACTCATAACTTCCATCATGTGTCCTAAGTCTTCTTTTTGAGCGTGGCCGCCGGCGTGGATGTCCATCATTTGGTAGTGATAAACTTTCATACCGGCTCGATAGAACATATCTTTTAAATTTTGTACGGCGCGCTCATTACCCGGTATGGTAGAAGAAGAAAATATCAGAGAATCTTTTTTGATGAGCCGTATAAAACGGTGTTCATGGTTTGCGATGCGCATCAAAGCGGCGTTGCTTTGTCCCTGCGCACCGGTTGCAATAACTGTAATTTTAGACCGGGGATAGTCATTTACTTGGTTGGATGTGATTTGGGTATCTTTTTGCATTTTTATGTAACCCAGCTCCTTGGCTATCTCTACATTTGACTTCATGCTGTAGCCTTCAAAAATAACCTTCCGGCCGTATTTTTCCGAAAGCCAGACTATTTGCTGGATGCGGTCAACCATAGAAGCAAAAGTTCCAAAGACAACCATTTGTTTTGAATCTTGGAAAATCAGCTCCATATTATCCATAATTGTTTTTTCCGATATAGAATGACCCTCTCTTTCCGCGCCGGTTGAGTCGGCCATTAAGACCGTTACTCCTCTTTTGCCGAGCTCTCTTAAGTGGTCAAGGTTTATGGGTTGGCCATTGGTGGGTGAGTGGTCAAACTTAAAATCAGCGGTGTGAACCACTGTTGCCTTGGGTGTTTTGATGAATAAGGCGAGGTCGTCGGGTATGTTGTGGTTAACGTGAAAAAATTCAACCTCAAAATGGTCTCCGAATTTTGTAGTGTCATCTGCTTTTACGATGTGGAATTTTAGTTTTGGCAGATGAGGAAATTCTTCGTGTCTTTTGGCGACAATGCCCCTAGTCAAGGCGCCGCCATAAATGTCCGGATTGCCGAGTTTTTCTATCAGATAGGGCAGGGCGCCGACATGATCCATGTGGCCGTGAGTTAAAATCAAGCCTCTTATATTCTGTCTTTTTCTTTCCAGATATTCGGTGTTGGGGATGATGTAGTCTATCCCTAAATGGTCTTCGTCGGGAAACTTAAAACCGGCATCAATTACCAGGATGTCGTCTTTGTATTCCAGAAGACACATATTTTTTCCTATCTCGCCGAGTCCGCCCAAGGGAATAATTTTAAGAGTTTCTTCTCCATGTTCGGAGGTGGTTTTTGTTGGTCCTAGCGCAGGCGGGGTTCTTCTCGCAGGACGCGGGTTGGGAGATCTTTTCCAAGACGACCTCCTTGTTTTTTTTGTTGTTGTTTCTATCATAATTAAAATGTTTGAGTTAAATTTGAGTATGTTTAAAATTCTTTACTTTGTGCCCAGGGGGAGATTTGGTTTCGCCTCTCGCCTCGCCGTCGCTCGGCTCGGGCTAACCACCACCTCGCGGTTTCGCCTACTGGCGAAACATCGCTCCGGTGTTCAAATCTCCCACCAAAATAAAATTCTTTACTTTGTGCCCAGGGGGAGATTTGAACTCCCACACTCTTGCGAGCATACGGCCCTGAACCGTACGTGTCTGCCGTTTCACCACCTGGGCTTTTACAATGTGGCTTAGAGTTTTTTAAAACCCTCAATTACTTCTGTGGAGTTGGGGTCAACTCCCAGCTGTTGGGCCAGTTGGGTTGAAGTTGTGGAAGCCAAAATATATTGGTTTAATATTTTTTCCAGACGGGTTTTGCCCGTAATCTTTATTAGTGTATTTTCTGTGTTATATTTTTTCAGGAATTTATAAAATTTTTCTAAATTAAGTCGGTCCGTCGTTTCTTCTTCGGAATCTTCTAAAATCAAGTAAAAAAACTTTTGATCTTTTTCTTTTACTCCGGCTATCTCATTGTGTACTGCTTCGGGCAGAAAACTTGCAAAAGCATGAACCTTTGAGTTTTCATTTAAAAACTTTTTCCAAAATAGTCCGAGGAATCTCCAAGAGTAAGAAGAATATATAATGGGGGTTTTTGTGCCTATGGCTTTAGAGATGTCGGTACCAAGCCCAAAACTGTCGTTTTCTTGAGAGAATAGCGGAGAGCTAAAAGTACTTTCAATTATATCAGAGTGGGAAAACAAAGTCAATGTGGAGGCTAACATTGAGCCAAGAGCGTTTCTGGGGTTAAGGTTTGGATTTGGGAGTAGGATTAGGGTTGCGCCATCTTTCTGGGCCAGTTCGGCAAGTCTGCCGCCGCCGGTTATAACTATTGTCTTAATGTTTTTTTCTATGGCCGATTCATATGAGGCTATGGTTTCTTCGGTGTTGCCGGACCAAGAAGTGCAGACGACCAGATGTTCTTTTGATGCCCAGTGGGGGAGATAAGGCGTGCGGTTTATGTAACCTGCGATATCTTCCAACCAAAGCATTGAGATTGCTTCAGCGGGCATAACTGAACCGCCCATTCCACAGAAAATTATACGGGAAAACTGGCCGGGTTTTATCGGCGCAATGGCTTTTGCCGACCTAATACCTGACTCCAAACCTTCTTTCAGTTTTTGATTAAAGTCCATAAGTGTTAAAAGATTTATTTTTCACGGCTTACTCTTTTTGTGTTTGTGTACCACTGGCTTATATTATCAAATCTGGCTGATGGAATTGAGAGTATTTCTGTCTGGTTGCCTTTGATTTTTTTGCTGGGCATATAGAGGTAGTAGGGCGAGTAAAGGAAAATGGCCGGTGCATCCTCCAACAGGATCTTTTCAAAATCTTCGTATTTTTTAATTCTTTCCGAGGTGTTGAAAATTTGTCTGCCCTCTTCAAGGATTTTATCAGCGGTCTTGTTGTCATACAAGGCCAGATTTAAACCCGGATCTTTTTTCTGCGATGAATGCCAGAAGCTGTATGGGTCAAAGTCAAGACCCAGAACTTCTCCAAAAAGCAGAACTTCATAGTCACGGTCTCTGATGGATTGCTGTATTTCTGTTAAAGTCTCAACTTTTATGCTGACTTTAAATCCGACTTCTTCCCATTGTTTTTTCAGGATTTCCGCCGCTTTACTAAGATCAGAAGAGTGAGAAGTTTTAATCTCAATCACCGCTTCATTTTTTGGTTCTGTTTGGTTTTTTTTTGCCGGTTCTTTTTCTCTGAACCCATCGCCGTCAGAGTCTTTCCATCCGCTGTTTTCAAGAATTTGCTTGGCAAACTCTTTGTCATAAGCGTATTTTTGAGCAGTTTCTTGCTGGGTCAGCTCCTTTAATATCGGTGAGTTTATGACCAGGCCGTTTTGGTCCAACACTTTGTCCAGCAATTCTTGTTTGTCGGTGGCATAGTTAAGGGCCAGACGGATGTTTTTATCGGTTAGGACCTTGCTTTGGTTTTGGTTAAAAAAGGCGGCGAAATATCTGGGTAACCGGATTTTTTGCGGAGAGAGTTTTTGGCTGAACTTAAGGTTTTTAATTTTTTCCGTGGACAAAAATCCTATACCCTCGATCACGTTGCTGTTATAAGCCTGTACAAGCTCGTCTTCAGAGTTAAAAAATTTAAATGTAAGGTTTTTAATGAATGGTTTTTGTCCGTGGTAATTTTCATAAGCCGTTAACTCGTAGCTCGTGGTTGAACCGTTGGAATCTTTTTTTAATTTTTTAAACTTGTATGGACCGGAACCTATGGGTTTAAGGTTGAGCTCGGAGAAGGAAAATAGGTTGGGTTTTACATTTTCCCAGAGATGCTTGGGTAGGATGCCCAGGGTTGTGTTGTTGAGGAATTGGGCGTATTTGTTTTTTAGCTTCAGCTTGACTGTGTAGTCGTTGATTTTTTCAATTTCCACCCCTTGCCAGTTTATTCTTTGGATACTGCCATAGTCGTTATTCTGTAAAATCCCAAGAGTGAAAATCACGTCATCGGCGTTAAGGGGCAAGCCATCGTGCCACTTAATGTCTTTTTTAAGCACGAAGGTGTATTCCAGCTGGTTGTCAGATATTTCATAAGATTCGGCCATATCAGGCACAATATTGCCCGATTGGTCATATTTCATAAGCGAGGAATAAACAATTTCTGATATGTCTCTGTCGGCGTCGTTGGCCTGAATTAAAAGAGGGTTTATATATTGAGGTGTTCCCAACAAACCTTCCGAGTAAGAACCGCCGAAGTCGGGTACGGGCTGTGTTATGTGATAAAAAAATCCTAGGGGGATATAAAGCAGTGATAAAAGACCGGCCGACAAAAAAATTAAAATGAGATAACGTTCTTTTTTGGAGAGAACCTGCGGAAGCAGACGAAGTTGATATCTTGATGGCAGACTGTTTTTAAAACGTTGCCAAAAACCAGGCCTTTCGGTCTTTCTTTTGTTTGAGGAATCGTTTTTGTTTGAAGACGAGCTGGTATAAAACTCGTCAATCTGGTTAAGGTCGCTCATGAGAAAAGAAAACTAATCGTCCCGATCCCGATATTGTTCTTGCGTTGAGCCAGACTTCTTGAGACTTTTGACGGTCTTTCGGTGGTCTGACCTCAACGGAATCACAACCTCGGATTTTCAATTTCGGGAGATAAGAGGTTGTCTTAGTTCCCAGCTTTAGCTTTCCCACTCCCGACATTGACTTGGTTTTTGACAGCAAGTCCAATCTCGAGACTTCGTCTCAACGAAGCGTCAATATCGGCACTGGGATGCTAAAGCCTGATTCTGATGACCGATAGGATTATGAAGGCTGCCGCCAAGACAATAGTGGCGTAAAAAAGAACTTTTTCCATACCTCGGCGGGTGCTGTAGGTGTTGCTCCCCCCATCCGAACCGAAAGCTGATCCCAGTCCGGAACCTTTTTGCTGGAGAAGGATGGTGATTATTAAAAGAAAGGAAACAGCAATTTGTATTATCGTAAGGGTTTTAATCATTTTGGTTGGTTAGGGCTTTTGAGGCGGTTGTGATGATTACGTTTACAAAAGAAATAATTATTGTGGACCAAATTAGGGCGCTGGAAGTCTGGATGACCACAAAGTCTAAAAAGTAAGACACCAGCCACAACAAAAAGCCGTTGATAATTAAACTGAAAATACCCAGAGTGAGAATAATAATCGGAGCTGAAACAAATTTTAGAATAGGCTTAACAGTCAGATTAAGCAAGCCTAAAACCAAACCGGCTAGGACAAATCCAGTTACACCTCTGTTGACTATAAGTCCCGGTACCAGGAGGTAAGCCACCCAAAGGGCAACGGAATTTGAGAAAAGCCTTATAATAAAAGAAGCCATAGGCTAAACATAATGATAGCAAATATGACTTGTCTTAGCAACTGTCCCTTCACATCACGCCTCATCTCGCGTCATCGCAAGACGCGAGATGTTGTAATAAAAAAGAGGCTTTGCGCCTCTCACTGCTTACTCAATTGTGTTTCCGGCAATTTCATAGAGCCGCAAATGGATTATTATCGGATACCTATCGTTTTTGTCTTCAGACAAAAAATTGAGCAAGTATCTTTTTCTAAGAGACCAAAGGTCGTCTTTTGATTCCAAGTCCGCCTCTTTCAACACGGCTGTTCTTTCTTGGCTGCTTAGCAAGAAAGGTTTGCCAGTTTCTGACTCCAGCACCAACTTTTCAAAGGTTGGAGAGTTTTCTATTAAAAATTCCAGCAAGTAGCCAACCTGTGTGGCGCTGTGGTCTAGTCTCATGTGGTCACCGTAAATAACTGGAAATTGTATATTCTCAACTTGGCCGAGGAAAGAAAAGCGATTATCTTGCAACACGTTTGCGTTAAGAGAGTATGCGGTGGCGGATCTAATTTCTTGGGTAACATTGATTTCAAAAGGTTGTCTGAAAGTCAAAACCCTGGCGGCTTTCTCTAGACGAATTTTTACACTTGTTATTGTTGGAGAGATGGCCATACGCAGCCAGTTTTTTATTTCGACCTTTTCATTGGTGACTCTGCTACCGTTAGTGATTTTTACGTTTTTTACTACACCGTAAAAAGAAACCCGACTTTTGTCTGCCGGCCAGCGCTCAAGAGTTTCGTTGTTGGTAGGATTGTAGCCGAGCGCGACTGACACAAATTCAGATAAAGAACCATACATTTCCTGAGGGCTGGTTTCTTTGTGGACCATCATCGTGTTGGGGTTATAGTCGCAGCCGTTCAGTAAAATTAAACTTAAAAACAAAAAAGATACTAGAGATATTTTTTTCAAAGTTCGTCTCCTTTCAAGATTGTGGGTAATTGTAGCAACTTTTATCGCTTTTTGTCAAGGAAGGTTTGGCGATGGGTTTGGCGGTAATAGCCGATGGCAAAGCGATGGGCTTCGCTGTTAGCCTGAAGAATCAAATCTCTGACTTCTTGGCGAAGGCCGGCCAGCTTTACTGGCTTTTTGCTTTCCAGAGTAAAGATGTGGTCAGCTTGATGCTTTTTGTTTTTTGTTAGGGCGATGATGGGGATTTGTTTAGGAGCGGTTGAATGTGTGGCATTTAGCTGGGTTTTTCCCCCGTCAACAATAATCAGGTCGGGGAGTTGCCATTCCCGGTGTTTAAATCTTCTGAACAGCATTTCTTTGAGCATGGCAATATCATCAGGCGAAGACTTTGATTGAATTTTGAATTTACGATACCGGCTTTTATCGGGCTTGCCATCGGTGAAAACAACCATAGAGCCGACGGCGCTAGTCCCTTGGATGTTTGATATGTCATAAGCTTCAATGCGCCTTGGCAGAACGGGCAGTCCAAATGCAATTTGCAGGTCTTTAAGGGTTTTATCTTTTGTCTGTAGTTTTCTTAAAATTTTTGCATTTTCAAAGACCCGCTTTAGTTCTTTCAGTTTATTTCTTAAACTTATGGCTTTAATAAACTCGTCATTTTTTGCCATTTGTTTCATTTCTTTTTCCAAACTTTTTATTACAGAAAGCTTCTTACCTGTTAAAACACCTTTGATTGCTTTTATGTTTTTAAGATAGGTTTTTAATTCTTGTCTTCCGGTTTTTGATTGGTCTTTCAGGCAGCAATATCCGGGACAGTTTTCAAGATGATAGTTTAAACAATAATTATGGTGCGTCTGTTTGCAGGTGCAGTAAGGAAAAACTCGGCGAAGAATTTTTAGTGTGGTTTTAAGAGCTCCACCATCAGTAAAGGGGCCGATGTTTTTTTGCTGGTGGCTTATGAATATCTTGGGAAACTTTTCTTTGGTAAAAACCGCATAAAAATATTGTTTATCGTCCCTCATCAAAATATTGAATTTTGGGCGGTGTTTTTTGATAAGTTGTGACTCCAAAATCAAGGCTTCAACTTCTGAACCGGTTTCCTGCCACTCAATTTTACTTGCTGTTTCCAGCATATTTAAAATCCGGGCTTGCCCCGCCGGAGCCTTTGGCGTAGTGCGGGCATTTTTTATGCTTTTGGAAAAATAGGAATGAAGACGATTCCTCAAGTCAGCCGCCTTTCCTATGTATAGGGTTTTGTTTTTTGTATTTTTAAAAAAATATACCCCGGGACTGCGAGGTATTTTTAATGTTTTTGGTAGTTTTAGCACTTTGTTTGTGTAAGAGTTTGTCTGACCACTGCGACCGTAAAAACGTCGGCAGAGCAATATCGGCAGATAAAGAGCCCCCCTTAGCCGACGCTTTACTTATTAAAGCACATACTTGCTATTTTGGTCAAGATGCTATAGTTTGTGACTAAGGAAATAGGACTTTAAAAATGGAGATATTGTGAAGACAAGGATGGCTTGTGGTTTTGTTGTTATGGCCTTATTTGCTTTGTTTTTTTTGGCGTGCGATTCTCGGCCGACAAAAACAGAAAAACCGAATACCTACCCGCATCCGAAAGATTTGCGAACAGATATTGCCTGGATTGTTATTGAGTGGAACGGCAAACCGAAATACGGTGGTTATGGTTCGGGATTTTTGGCAGACAAACATTCCGGCTCCTTTTATACCAACAAACACGTCAGCGATATGTTTGACTCTTTGGGCAAGAGTAGTCAGAAGATATTTTTTAACGGCAAAGTATATAACTTAGTGGTCGTAAAGGTGCCGGCTTTAAGAGATGCGGCCATTGTCCAAATAACAGACTCTTTTGACTCTTCAGAATTTCCTGACCCGGCGCCAATTGCCAAAGAGAAGGTGAAAAAAGGAGACAAAGTTTTTGTTGAGGGTTTTCATCCCCATCCGTACTTTAGCAGAGTGTCAAACAGGGTTGAAGGTGGCTACAACGAGAAGCTCGTTCCAATATTTAAAGAATATTACAATATGGGGACAAAGAATCTTGAGAAGGAAGTTGAAGTTGTTTTTGAAAGTTTTACGGGTGTTGTTACAAAGACTGATGCTCTTGTGAATTTCGACGAAAGTTCACCGGGAGTGATCGGTCGGGCGCGTGAAATTGCTAATACTTATGTAATGATCAAGGCGGAAAAAGATCACAAGCTTTCTTTTGGCGGTTTGAGTGGGACAGCTGTTAGAAACATGAAAGGTGAGGTTATTGGTATTTTTACTTTGGCTCAGAAGAAAGAACTAGAGGCAGACAAGGAAGAAATAAATCAAAATCCCGATGGACCAATTTATCTTAAAAAAGTTTATAGAACCTTTGGTTTTACGCCCATAGAATCTGTCAGTAATCTTAAAGATTATTTAAAAAAGTAAAGCCCTTTACAAAAAGGGCTTTTTTTATTAAAGTAATTTTCAAATAAAGTATTTTTAAAACAAGGAAAATATAATGCCACTTAAAGATCCAGACGAAGCTAGGAGTCTGCTTAAGGAGATAGAAAAACAGCCGAATGAATTTGTTTTTGGAGTAAAAAAAGTAATCTTCCAATGCGTCTTGGCCCTTATTACTCCAGTAGCCCGTGACGGAAAGTTTGGCAAAGAATATGCCCAAGCCCACGTATATATACTTGACCTTCCGGGTCGTGGCAAAACAGCCATTGTTAACTATCTTTGTGCCGCAATAACGGCTAAGCTTGGCCGGGTTGATGGCCGTTCAGACATGTTACCGTTTGACTTAACGGGTTATGAGCACGTGGACAGGGTTACCGGCAAACGAACTCTTTTGAAGGGGCCGCTCCACAGCAATATCTTCTTTTTTGATGAAATCAACAGAACGCCACCCAAGGGCCAGTCTCCTATGCTTGGCGCTATGGAGGGCGGCCATGTCATAATGAATGTGACTGATCTGGAAACAGGCCGACTGGAAGATACCAAATTTCCTCTTTATCCCATTTCTGATAATTCGGGGGAGAAAAGGATGTTTTTCATGTGTCTTGCCACTGCCAACCCCATTGAGTTTGAGGGCGTTCATCCTCTTTCAGAAGCGCAAAAAGAACGGTTTACTTACAGCTTGAAACCCGGACTTCCTGACAGAGAAAGCGAAATGAAAATTCGGCCGTGGAATGTTGCAAACAAGAAAGTAAAAGTGGTTACGGATTTGGCCACGATTTTGGACATACAAGATTTGGTAAAGAAAATCAGCTTATCAAAGCAGGCAGATGAGTATTTAATGCGTCTTATTGAAAACTCCAGGCTTCAGTCGGAAGACTTAAAGGAATATGGCGAGGTGAGGCCGCGTAAAGCTACTCCTGAACTGCTTCGCTTTGTTAATCGTTATGTTGCTTCGGGTTGTTCCCCGAGAAGAAATTTTCACATGGTGGCGGCGGCTCAAGCGTTTGCTTTTATGAGAGGCGAGAATGAAGTTGCCACAATTGACGATGTCAAAGCTATCGCACATATCACCATGGATCATGTTATTTTGCTTCAGCCAAGATCTGAAGGAGACCATGTGACAACCAAAACAGTTGTTCAGAAAATTATAGATGAGACTACTTTGCCATGAAAAATTTTGCATTTAACGATGTTGTGTCAGCTCTCACCCATATTAGAGGTGGAATTCCGGCCATAAAACTATCTTCGCGTGTACGCCACGCCGAGCATAAGAGTGTTTTCTTTGGCCCCAGTTACGACTTTCATGATATTCAGGAATATGATCCTCAACGCGACTTACCCAATCAAATAATCCGTCACTTGGTTGGACCGGATGATGAGATTTATTCAAGAAAATGTGTTGAGTATCATGATATCAAGGTAATTTTTTTAACCGATTTGAGCTCTTCTATTGACTCCGGATTTAACTTTTTAAAGAGGCGGTTGCTTTTGGAAACGGTTGGTTATGTGGGACTAACCGGTGCCCGTTATCAGGACCCGATTGGGTTGGTGGGATTTGCTGAAAAAGTTGTTCTAAATCTGCCGGCAAGAGGCGGACAGAGTAATTTCTATCACCTTTTAAAAATTGTTTATGATTTTTTGGCTGAACGTGACCCGGATGACAAAAAGACCCAAAAAAGAGAAACAGATTTTTTTCTGGCCCTGGATTTTATCAGAAGGTCTTTTAACAGACGCTGTTTTATTCCGATAATTTCTGATTTTGTTGGTTTTGAAAAAGTTGTTTCTTCTTCTCTTTTAAGAACTGTTGCTTCCAAGCACGAAATGGTTTTTTTATTTTTGGACGACCCTTTGGAACTCTCTTTAGTTGGAGGCATCGGGTTTGTCAGGAGGGAAGATATTGAGACCGGCAAGCAGTTTATGATTTCCAGATCAAAGCTGGCAAAAGCCGGAGAGGAAATGCGGGTTAAAAGAAAAGAGCTTAGAAAAGAGTTGGCAAGACTGGGTATTCAGTCAAAGGTTCTGGAGTATGGCAAGCATTTCAGCAGATTATTCAGATTTTTTGAGTCAAGGCGCAAGTCTCAAATAGGCCGTCAATAAGGACGGCTTTTTCTTTTGATTGGGGGGTTGACAAAACACACTTTTATTTATACCTTTTCTGAAAGAACCTTTAAAACCAGTTGAGGAAATAATGAGATATAAGGTTGTTTCTTTGGCTATTGCCATTCTGCTGATAGCAACACCGGCCTATTCTCAAGAGAAATCTTATATTGTGGTTGAAACGCCTCGGACGGCGGAACCGACCACAGTTATAACCGGTCAGCCGCTTATTCAGACATATATTATCAGATTTATTGACCTGACTGATTCCGGAGAAAAGATAATTGTTTTAGAGGAGGCTCTAAACCTGAAGGCTTTGGGTGAGTTTGAAGTTCTGTCTCTGTCTGTTGAGAAACAGACCAAGCAAAGAGAATTCTTGGAGCATATCTGGCACGTGCGTTATGTTTTGCGGATTGTAAGTCCCAAAAAAGGCGCTTACATAATTCCACCAATTTCTGTTCCATGGAAGCACAAAAAAGCGGGTCAGGAAGAAAATGATCCGACAATTCAGTTGAACTATGATTTCAAAACCGATGAAGTCAACATTAATTATGTTACTACGATTCCCGAAAAAGAATCCTCTTTGGAAATAAGAGAACAGATTGACTTCGGCAATTTTGATGCCCATGTCTGGCTATGGAAAGCCGCCTCATGGTTTTTGTTTGTCATGCCCTTTGTAACTTTGCTGACTTTTTTTGTCAGAAGCAAACGTTCCAAAAACAGAAACAATGAAGAAGGGGCGGGAGAAAGTTCCGATCATAATCAAACACGGGTCAGCGTCAAAGCAAAAAAACTGACAAAAATAAAAACATGGCTTGACCTTCGTCGGAGACTAAAATATTTAAAGAATTGCCAGACTGAAGGTTCCGGTCAGATTAACGAATGTCTTAAAGCCGAAGCAGAGGTTGTTTTGGCCGTCAGAAACTTTCTAATGGCTAGGGTTTCGGGGTTGAGTATCGGAAGTACGCCCTTGAATATAGTGGAGCATATAACCAAAAACATAAAAGAGCTTTCGGTTGCAGGTGGAACATTGCTTCAACTAGCCCAAAAATCAGTTGAACTTCAGAATGATATTGAGAGAGATGGCGGTAAGTATTCAGATGTACCCTCGGCTAAAGCTGAAGCGGTTGGGACTATTCTTGCAGACCTAAGGTTTTATCGGGTGGCGGGGTTGTTTGTCAGGCATAAATTTGACAGGATTAGAAAATTTATTTCCAAAAAGTTTAGAGGGGGCCGGCGATGATGAAGTTTGCCGGCCTTGATATGATTTGGTCTGTTGTTTTGGACGGATGGCGCGACCTGATGAGTACAAATTTCGATCAGATTAAGTATTCAGAGGTTGAACTGGCTATTAAGGTGGGCGTTGTTCTGGTCCTTTTAGTTTTGTTAAAAATGCTGTGGGCCTTTCTGTCCAGGCTGTTTGATTGGAATAAGTATTCTATGAAGGATTCCGGTCACCCAATTTTGTACAGCAAAAGGATGGGGCTTTTGGCTGGATTTTTTTTGTCTTTGCCAAAGCTTTTATTGATAATTCCTTTTATTGCAATTTTTTTTGCCGTCGCTGGCCCTTTTATTTCTGTCATTAAAGTAGAAAAAAAATTCGTTGAGGCCCGGACCAGGCTGGATTTGAAAGATGCCTCCGGTTCAATGTTGGGCACTTTCAAGCTAAGCGGTAAAAGCAAGGCAGAGGTGGCTATGAATGCTCATCTAAAATTTCTTAAAATGAGGCAAGGCAAAAATGACAGGACCGCTTTTTGGGTCTTCAGCGACGATCCATATCCTGTTCAAGAAGATTTTGTCATTGATGACGATCTTTATTATCTCAAGGCTTATGATGCTCCTTGGGAGTTGAGCGGAAGTAGTTTGGATTCTTACTCTGAAGAGCAGTGGAGGGAATACATCATTCCCCGGTCCAGAGTTGTTCAAGTGGCGGGTCAGGGTGGAACACAGCTGTCGGGAACTTTAAAAACAGCTGTTTGGTTATTTGATGAAGACCAGAGAAAGCAAGAACAAAAAACTTACCATGGTTACAAAAATGCCGGTAAGGCGATGCTAATAGTTACAGACGCGGCCATATCTGATTTTGCAGAAACCAAAGTTGAAATACAAGAATTGAGTAAAAGAAATGTAAAAATTTATATTATTTTTATAGATGAAACAACAGTCACGCAAGATACGGAACAGCCAGCCAAAGCGCCTGAGTTATTGGAAGAAGTAGTATCTAGGGGCGGAAAGTTTTTTCCGGTTTCCGACGAGAAGGCTTTGGAGAATGCTTACGCGGAAATTGACAGGCTTGAAAAAATCACAGTTACAGAGGAAAGAAAAGTTTTCACAACCCCGGTATTTTATAAGTTTATTTTTGTGGCCATAGTCTTTTTCATTTTTCTGATTCCATTGGGAGTTTTAACGGAACTATTGTCTTATCCGTAACCGCACGCAAGTGCGGTATTTTCTTGACTTTTTTTAACTTTTTTGAGATAAAATATTTAATCTTGAGTGTACTTTTAAAAATTGAGGGTGGCAAAATGAGCAACAAAGTTTGCGGAAGGTCCAAGTTTTGGCTTGGCGCAGGATTGATTTTTATCCTCTCTTCTTTTTCGGCTTCTTTTTTGACTTCAAAAATAAGCAAGTTATATGAACACTATAACCGGTTTAGTCAAAGTGTCAGAAACTATGATTATGACGAAGCCAAACTGGGCTTAGAGGAATTAAATAAAGACTACAACTCTTTTGTATCTTGGAAGATGCAATATCTTGCTGATAAGTTTCTTTTTAAAGAGGCAAATTTGCGTGAAGCCGCAGTCGCTATTTTGGCTGAAGATTACGAAAAAGTGGAAAAAGGCGATTTGAAAAATCAAGAAAATAACCATCTTGCCGCCTACATGCTGGGCATAGCCAAGTTTAAGGCACTGCACGCGGCTTTCCAGCAGGCGATGGCAAAAAATGACAAAAAAAATATGGATGCAATTTTGGGCTTAGTTCTGGAAGAGGTTAGGTCGGATTTTAAGAGATGTGTTGAGAAAGGCCCGGGACCGAGAGATAATTTTAACTGTTCATTTAACTATGATTTAACCAGCGACCCCAGTTCGGCCAAGAAAGCTTTGATGAATCCGAAACCGAAACCAAAATATGTGCTGGCTCCTTCAAGCG
>DATDTF010000022.1:0-2001 GCA_036517795.1 Minisyncoccota bacterium | reverse complement strand
CCGGTGTCGTTGATACAGTCAATAAACCAACCTCGCTCGTTAAACCGAAATCGGGAAATTGAACAGTTGTCCAAGGTAAACTTCCAAGTTAAGCTGGCGTCCCAACCGGTGATTTCCTGAAAAAGACACTTGAAATTCATGCCACTGCCAAAGATCGCAAAGTTTAAAGTTTTTTCAGATTTGAGAAAAGATTCGTTATGCAGAAATTCTTTTTCAAACCAATCCGAAACTCTTCTCTGAACCGTCTTTTGAGACTCTCCGCCCGGTGGAGTAAACCAAGGTCCCAAGTAAGTTATTAATTTGCCGGTGTACCCTTCGTAAACGTCTTTTTTTCTGGTACCGGCAAGAAACCCCATGTCAATTTCTTCAAGAGCCGGAACTATTATCACCTTCCGGAAATCAAACAGAGTATTTGCGCAAACAGCCTTACAGGTATGGACCACTCTTTGCAAAGGCGAGCAGTATATTTTATCAAACTTGATATTTTCTTTGCTTAGTCTGAAACCCAAAGCCTTTGCCTGTCTAAGACCTAATTCTGTTATCTGCGGATTTTTCCCACCAATAACCTCGAGATTGGTATTGTCCTCCGACTCGCCATGCCTCAAAAAATAAAAGCGAAGTTCGGTTTTAGGGCTTATCATTCTGCGTCCTTAACATTAAGTTTATCTACATAAGATTGGTCCACAACTTCTCTTGGAATAATTTCTGTTCCCCGTCCGACCATAACTCCCGGCATTAAACTCCTGTTGATACCAACTTTTACTCTAGACCCCATAACTACCCCCAACCTGCGCAAACCACTGTCAATTCGTTTACCATCGACTCTGGTTTTAACATTTTTGCGGTCAATTCTCTTATTAGCCGTAATCGTGCCTGCTCCCAAACTACAGCCTTCATCCAAAATAGAGTCGCCGACAAAGTTGCGATGTAATCTAACCCCATCGTACAAAATACTATTCCTCACCTCCGAATGACTACCAACCACCACGTACTTTCCGACATACGAGCACTCTCTGACCGTGGCATGGTCACCGATTACCGCCCCCTCATCTATAAAACAAGGGCCTTTAACAATTGCGTTTTCGTAAATAGTCGCTCCCGTTCGTATGACAATACCATTCCCTACGAGCTGCACTCCCTTTCTTATCCACTGCGGCGTGCTGATGATATTGACTGTTGGCATGTTTTTCCCCATTAAAAACCTGTTAAAAGCCAAAAGGTCCCAGGGGTATTTCAGAGAAAACAAAGGCATTTCAGGCAGCAGAACCACCGCTCTTAAATCTTTTCCTCTTCCAACCATGAACTGCAGAGTCTCTTCAAGGCTATACTCTCCGGAACGGTTCATAAGCTCTCTAAGGAAAGCCTTATTAAGAAGATAAACACCAACAACCCGAATCGGGCTTATAAAAGACCTCGGCTTTTCTCTTACCTCCAAAACCTTTCCGTCATCTCCAACCCGCATCACTCCAAAATTTTCAGGACGCTCTGTCTTTTGGCCAAATAAAAATAATGTCTTACCAAGCCGCGGTAGATTGTCAGAGTAAGGTTCGTGATATAACTCAATCATTATTTCTTTTATATTTATCTGGCTAGCATTGAGCACTAAAAAGTGCTGGTCGTCTCTCAAGTCTCCTAAAAATTCTTCTGCCGCTAAAATTGCCTCTCCCATTCCCCTAGCTTCAGCTTGATAACAGCTATAAATCTTTAGACCGTTTTGAGCTTGATAATTCATAAGACACTTGGCCAAAGGCGGATCCACTGGCGCCCTGACAACCGCCACTTCTTTTATACCCATGCTCACTAAACTATCCAGCGTATATTGAATAACCGGTTTACCATAAGCGACACAGTAAGCGCTCTTGTGCCCTTCCTGCGCCAAAGGCCAGAAACGGGAACTTCTACCCGCCGCCAAAACAATTGCCTTCATTTTTACTCTTTCTCCTTATTTTGTTTTCAAAAAAGCCATAAAAAAACTACCACGAAATGTGGCAGTGGTCAAAT
>DATDTF010000021.1:0-39097 GCA_036517795.1 Minisyncoccota bacterium | reverse complement strand
ACCAACTTCAAGTCGCCCGCCCAGCACCTCAAGCTTGCTTGTAGGTGCTGTGGTCCCGATGCCGACATTGCCGGTAGAATCTATAGCGAATCTGGTGGCACTGCTGTCATCGGCATCACGGATCAAGAACTTTCCTCCGCCTGGTCCGGCGACATCCGCCGTGGTTTGGAGAAAGTAGTGTCTGCCTCCCGTGGCGTTAGAATTCATATCAAATATCAGACCGGAAGTATTAGTCCCATAGAGAATTAGCCCACTGGAGGTAGCCCCCGCGTTTATGTCTAAGGGGGCAGCCGGCGCACTGGTCCCGATGCCGACATTCCCCGTCTTGCCCAGAGTGGAAACGTACAGGGTATTGGAGATACTGGCCGGGCCGGCAAAGGAGACGGAGCCGTCAACTTCCAAGTCGCCCGAGATCAAGAGGTCATTGGAGGTAGTGATGTAGTGGGCTTGGGAAGTGGTGCCGGTACCGAAACGGTTGTAGGAAGCAGAGCTGAAACCACCGACTTGGAGGGTGCCGAAGAGGCCATAACTGGCCGAGGCAGTGCCTTGGAACTCGGCTCGACCGGTTGAGACTAAGAGAGCTAGACCGGTTGATGAGAAGGTGGTTGAACCGGAGAAGGTATTGGCGCCGGCGCCGGTTTGGGTGTAAGCGCCGTCAGCGGCGATAGTGCCGATGCCGGTTAAGTTGCCGCCGGTGGAGATGTCCCAGTCAGAGGTGTTGATCTCGCCCGTGTCGCCGTTGTCGCCGAAGATAAAACGGCCAGCCGTTTGGAAGTTGCCGGAGATACTAGCTTTGCCATCTAGGAAGGTGTTGCCGTTAATCTCTAGAGCGCCGGAGATGAGAAGGTCGTTGATAGTATCCAGCTCGGCGGAGTAGCTTGTCGTATCTGTCCCGAATCTACTGTAGGCCGCGCTACTGTAGCCCCCGACTTGCAGAGTATTGCCGGTCAGAAGATAGGAGGCAGAGGCGGTGCCTTGAACTTCAAACTTGGTTTGGGGAGTGGTGGTGTTGATGCCGACTCGGTCATTGGTTGAGTCTATGGATAAAGTGCTGGTGTCAAAAGAGAGGCCATTGACTCCGCCGGAGAGGATAAGGTTGGTGTCATTGGCAAAAGTCCAGGCGTCGGCATTAGAGGTAACCGTATCGCCGGAAGCGTCGCCTAAAATGGTGTTGCCGGTGTTGGATATGTTGCCGTTGATGGTTAAGCTCGTACCCACGATAGCTTGAGCGTTTAAGCCCTTGGAGATGAGGAGAGAGCCGGCAAAAGAGTTGGAGGCGGCGCCACTGGAGACAAACTCTTTGGAAATGGTTAAGTCCCCGGTGAAGGAATGAGAAGCGGCGGTGTCGGCGATGAAGCGGCCGGAGATTTGAAGATTTGAAGAGATGGAAGCCTTAGCATCAAAGAAAGCATTGTCGTCAAACTCGGTCAGGCCTGTGACAAGAAGGTCATCTTTGTTTGCCAAAGAGTGGCCAGTGGTAGCGGTGCCTAGTCTGGAGTAAGAAGCGGTAGCGGTAGAACCGCCCAGAGCAAAGTTAAAGCCGGAGGAAGCAGTTAAGAGGCCAGTGCCTTGGTCTAAAGTTAAGAGAGTATTGGCATCAGGATCTTGGAATCTGAAGACATCTTGGGTTTGGGAGGTAGAGGCGCGGACTAAGAGAGGGAAAGAGGTTAGAGAGAAGGGTCGGATAGTACCAGTTAACTTAATTAAGTCAGTTGAGGAGTCACCTAGTCTGGAGTTGCCTTCGACGATTAAGTCGCCGGAGACATTGGTTGTTGCTTGGGTGGTGGTGCCGGAGAGAGTTAGATTGCCGGCGACAAAAACATCGCCCTCGGTGTCAACGATGAACTTGGGGTCAGAGCCGTTGACATAGGCAATGACGTTGCCGTCAGCCACAGGAGAAGAGGGATTGACCAGAAAGGTGGAGTCATTGGTGTTGCTGAAGCTGGGCCAGGTGCCGGTGTGAGCTTGGGTTGGGTTACGGGTGGCTTTAAGCTGGCCAGTAAAAGAGCCTGAGCCGACGACGGTTAACTGGTTAGGGACAGAAGTTGTGCCAATGCCGATGTTGCCAAAGACAAATAGACTGCCAGATATTGAAGCGGTGCCGCCGATGGATAAAGAAGACCTGACTTCCAAGTCGCCAGAGACTAAGAGATCGTTGTTGGCAGAGATGTAGTTGCTGTGAGTGGTGGCGGCAGTGCCAAAGCGGTTGTAAGAGACGGTAGCAGTTGAAGCTCCGGCTCCAATTTGAAGAGAGCCGACAGTAAACAGGTTACTGGCAGAAGCAGTGCCTTGGACCTCAAATTTAGTGAGAGGACTGGTAGTACCGATTCCCACATTCCCCGTACTGACATTGGCATATAGTGCTGGAATCTGGTTAGTACCAACTCGGAGAAAGGTATCAAAGTTAGCAGAGCCATTAACCTCTAAATCCCCAGAGATCAAAAGGTCGTTGGTAGTAGAGATGAAGTGGGAGTAGCCAGTGGTGTCAGTCCCGAATCTTGAGTAAGCGGCGCTACTGAATCCTCCCACTTGCAAAGTATTCCCGGTCAGGAGGTAGGAAGCAGAGGCGGTGCCTTGGACTTCCAGGATAGTAGTGGGAAAGTTAGTGTTAAAGCCAGAGTAATTGTTAACGCCAGAGACATAGAACTTGTTATTGCCAACCTCAAAAGCCGAAGATACAGAAGCATTAGTCAGAAAAGCAGAAGAAGAATTGGTTAAGTTGTCGGTGATGGTAAGGTTGCCACCAAGAGTTAGACCACCAGAAATACTAGCAGTGCCGTTGACCTCAAAAGCTGTCTCTAGGTTAGAGGTGTTAATACCAACACGGTTATTGAAAGAATCAACATACAAAGTGTTACTGTCAACAGAAAAATCGCCATCAATGACTGCTGAACCTTGGACGGTTAGAAGACGAGAGATGGTAACATTTTCAGATTCAAGATTAGCCGGATTGAGGATGGTTATGCCTGCTCCCGTGGAAGTTGAGGGAGGAATGAGAATGGTGGGAACGTTGGAGAGTCGTGAACTGACGGTTAATCTTAAATCGTCAAACCTTTGTTCAAGGGAGGCCAGAGAAGCCAAGGAGTCTATTCTTAAACCTTGACTCACGACTTGCCGTCCCAATGCCGAGATTGCCTCTTCGTTAAACCTGTCCCTTGTTGGGACCGGGGACTTAGCGGGACGCTCAATGACCCTCTCGGTGGAAGGCTGGATAACAATAGTTTTGTCTCGAGTTAAAGGCAAAGAGACGGTTCTTTTTTCAAGCTCTAAAATTTTATTCGCCAGTTCTTTAAGAGCTTGGTCTTTATTGGCAAGAAGGTTGCTGGTGATTTGTTTTAATACGCTAGGGATATTTTTGATGTAGCTAGGGAGAGAGAAAGAGATGAGGGCAGAAGAGGAGGAAGATGGTTTAGTTATACTGACGGTGGATATGAGGAAAAATAAAAAAACACCAAGAACAACAAAGCTTAATAAAGTTTTAGCCCGGCCAGATAAAGGAGGTTTAGGAGTTGAATCAATAATCGGCTGAACAAAACGTAAGTTTTCTTGAGCTCTTTTCTCAACATATTCAGCTACCGCTTCTGCGGTAGTGCACCAATTACGCCCGATTTTCTTAGAAAAAATTTGTTTCTTACGAGCCAGTAAACTCAAATACTCCTGTGAGTAAGAACACAGTTTAGAGGCCTCCAACATGGAGATAAATTTGAGTTTTTTTATTTTATTTTTAGACACGTTTGTTTTTACTTATCAGACTTCTCTGATTACCTAACCTCGGTTTTCAATATCGGCAGTTCAGAGACTTCAGACTCCGTTAACTTACGTCATCCGATACAATATCCGATAACATATCCGATATTGTATTACTTGGTTTTTTACTCTTTTCGCAGAAACTTTATATACAACTTTTTAGGTAATTTTTTGTTTAAACTTTTGGCTCTTTTTGATAGATAAATTATACCATTGGAAACATTGAAAATGTTGATAAGTTTGGAGTTTTTAAAGTCGTAAGTCTGCAATCTAAAAATCCAGAAAAAACTGGGTTATGCATATTTAAGAAATTGAATTAGTTGTCCACAGTTTTCTTATTGTTTGGTATGAACCAGAGACGTATAATATTTAGTACTAGAGGTTACAAAAGGTTAATACCAAAAAGTTATAGAAAGTATGGTAAAGACCTAACTCAAGGTCGATCAAAAATTTTCTTAATCTTTAGAAATTAATGTTAGAAGTTAGAAATTAAACTGATGCCAAAACAATACTTAACAGTCAACGAGGTGGCTAAAATTATAGGAGTCAGCCCCTTGACAGTTCGCAACTGGGATCAAAAAGGCAGGCTTGTCGCCTACCGCAACCCTTTGAACAATTACCGTCTCTACAAAGTTTCTGACGTGGAAAGTTTGCTGAAAGAAATTGAAGAAAGCCAGGGTAAAACTTTTTCTCCGCCGCCAAAACCAGAACCGGAAAAACCAAAGTTCAGAAAACTGGAAGTAGAGATAGAATAGAAAAAAATCCCCAAACGGGGATTTTTAAATTCAACTAAAAACTTACACAGGATTTTCAAATAAATTTTCTGGCAAAGTAATTTTATAAGCAGATAATTTTCTTGTAATCCTAAAATCAAAACGAATTACCGAGCAAGAGCCAAAGGACGGGCCACCAGCGGGCACTCCCCAAACAGTAGAAAAAAGATTTTGTTTTGGAAAATCTAATTTAAGACCGAAGGGTCCATCAAACATTTGTCCGCCGGTCTTCACGTGAAAAGCGTTACGAGTAACAGCATGACCACCCATGTGATCGTCGCCGCCCAAGTTAATTGTGAATCGGCCTTCTTCATAATTATCAGTTGTCCCACGGTGAGAAAAATTGGTAATCATTGTTTTCATATTATCTTCGGTTTTACTGGAACCATGTTTGTGCTTCATGAATAAGGAATATTCATAAGCCCCCTTGCCTACAGACGAGGCCTGGAAAGTACCGTTGGCCATTCCAATTCCCCCAAATTGGCAAGCAGCAATGCACGTCCTAAGATCTTCCGGGTTATACCCACTCTCAAGAAGAAAAAGAAGAAACTCTTTACGGGTTAGGCGTGCTTCGGAAAAACGCACATCAGTATTTCCTTTAAAGGTGTGTTCGTTGTGGTTGCCCTGCCCAATGCTTATGATGCCAAGATTGCCGTTCATGCGGATACCAGCTTTTTTTGCCCGATCAATCACTCCCTTAAAAAAGCCGGCATAGGGAGCCATTGCTTTTCCAAAGGCTTCTATTTGTTCTTCCGGCTGAAGCACTCCGGCTACAATAGTATTAAGCATACTCCGAATTTTTAGCGCTTTTGCTTTTTCTGGACCGCTCAACTGGTCGTTCCGTTCTATCTTGGTCAATTCCGCCAGCAAATCTTCGGGATCACGCCATTGCGAGTTAACTTCTTTGTGAACTTGATAATTAAGCCAGTGCTGTATGTCGCCATCAATTTGATAAAGATGTATTGGCGCCTTGTCACGGACAAACGCCTCAAACAAAACTTGATTGTGATGCTTAATGTAGCGTCCACCAGGATCATCGGGTGATTCGTAACGAGCAACAAAAGCAGCGCCATAGTGAGTACAGCCCTCTTTGTAGCTATAAATCATGCGGCCAAGCGGATCCTCTCCGCTAATAAGCTTTCTAAGATTTTCGCTAGAACCAAAAACATCTTGATTGGTAAGAAATTCGCTACGATTCCAGTCAATGCGAATTAGAGGAGCCGGCTCAAAAAAAGCAATTGTTTGATTCCCCGATTGGAAATTGGTCGTACTGGCCAAACGAGCAACTCGGTCCTTGGCCTTTAACATTCGCCTGACCGTTTCCCGATATAGACTTGAGTCAATGCAAGGCAATAACTGAACAACATCCGTCATACGAACATCGTCCAAAGTAGCTTTCTTATGCCGAATTCGGAAACTGGCATAAAGACCCACTCCCCATGGATTTAACCCAGCTCCCAAAACGACTGAAGGAACTTTATCTCCGGGGTTAGCTTTGGTGAAATTATAAATTTTTCTGCGAAGACGGCCGGCCAGACCCCCACGAACAGAATCCAAAGTCTTGTCGCTGACAATGGAAACGAGCTGACTGCCGACCTTAATATATGTATCGCCCTCTCCAATAACTTTGGCATTGGGAATATCAGATTCAATCCTGTGAGCCAAGTAGTTCGTCATCAGACGACGCCTCTCATTAATATGAGACGGTGCAACATTGCCCATGAGCACTAGAATGCGATCATAAACCTGCCAATCATTGACTTGCTCCAAGAGATGATTTTCTTCTTTCTCATCACCAGACTTGCGAGCCGCTCTTAATTTAACTCTTAACTCACTAACTTTTTTATGAGCAAAAGCCTTTTCTTGAAAAACTTCAGCTCGTAGAGCTTCGTTGGCGTAATACATAGCAATTGATTCTTCAATTTCTCCTAAAGCGATATAGACCTTGCCCTTAAAAATCGGTTCGCCCTTTTCATCCAAGAACTTCTTGTGCACCATTTTGAAAACATGGTCTAAGTAAACTTTTATGGTCATAAAGACAATTTTTCCATCTTTTAGTCTTTTGGCTAACGGACCGATTTCCTCTACAACAGCCTTAGGATAACCTGTTTCCAATAGTTCGGGGTCAGGCTCTAAACCCAAGACTTGGGTACGATAAGGACGTTCTTTTCCGTATTTTTGGACTAAACAGTAAATGAGATTCCCCGTGATAACCACCGCATCGTTGTTGCGGGCTTGAGCAAGTCTTAAGGCATTTCTAAAAATATCAGCTGAATCTGTGTTAGATGCCAAAGTGCCAATCAAAGGAGAGTTGACCACGGATATGACCGGATGATTCTTGTCTTTAACATCTATGACAAAAGGTGAAGCACCGTCAGTTTTGGGAATGTTTACCGTGGGGATTTTTTTCAAATCACCAAAAAGCATTTCAAAACGTTTTGCCGCAATAGACTCTTCTCTAAGCAAAGACTCCTTCTGCGCTAACGTAGGTCCCACATTTTTGCTAGTCTTAACAGCGCGCTTAGGCTTTTTGTTGCCAGATTTTTTCGTAACCATCTTGCCTCTTTTCCAAATTTTCAATGATCAAAAATTAGACTGATAATACCAGAAATCAAAAAGATGGCAACTAGCCATCTTTTTGATTTCAAAACTTGCGGGGGTGGTAGGAATTGAACCCACGTTGGCGGTTTTGGAGACCGCAGTCCTGCCACTGAACGACACCCCCAAGAAACCAAAGTTATTTTTTGGCTTCTTTGTGTTCGGTATGCGCCCGGCACCACTTACAGAACTTCTTCAAAGTGATGGCACGCTCCACCTTCTTTTTATTCTTGAAAGTGTAGTAATTAAAACGCTTGCACTTACCACACTTCATTTTTATTAAATTATCTTGACTCATAGAGCCGGAGGTGAGAATCGGACTCACGGCCTCGTTCTTACCAAGAACGCGTTCTACCACTGAACTACTCCGGCTTTGCTTCTTGTGGGGGCGGTAGGATTTGCACCTACGTAGGCCAATGGCCGGCAGATTTACAGTCTGCTGTGATTGACTACTCCACCACACCCCCTATTCTAAAAATGAGCCACCTCACGGATTCGAACCGTGGACCTACTGTTTACAAAACAGTTGCTCTGCCGCTGAGCTAAGGTGGCAAGAGCTCACACTTTTTTGAGCCGATGGGGTGAATTGAACACCCATCCACGGTTTACGATACCGTTGCTCTGCCGTTGAGCTACATCGGCAGTATCACCTTATTTATTGTCTCTAATTTTTCTTTCGTCTGCTGGTCTTCGGAGTCAAGTTCTAAAGCCGTCTCCAACGACTCTTTAGCATCAGAGAAGTTTTTAACAGACAGATAGACCTCGGCCAGTTTTTTATAAAGTTCCGGATTTTTAGGATTTTTGGCAATTTCAATAATTAAAGCTTGCTCTTCTTTTTTAGCACGTTCCTCCGGGCTTTCTTTTTTTGTGATCACTTTCACGCTAGACTCATCCTTAAACTCCTGCGCCAAGGTATGCCCGTTTTTTACATTTTCCGATTTAATCTTAGCCAGCAATTTGTTGGTAAAACCGTCCAGCTTCAACGAAAGAACCCTTAGCCTGCGCAAAAACTTTTCCAACTCTTTCATTAAGTGATTCTTATAGGATGTAAGATCTACTTTTTTGAAATAGCTGGCAACCTCCGGAAAAAAATCTGAAAGTAAAGCAAACGGCATAGATTCTGCTGATGATATTGACGGCGGGTTGGTAATTTTCTTCAAGTATGGAAGCTTACGCCAAATAATAAGCAAGGCACCAACTAAAGAAACGAGGATTATGAGGAGAGGTATGAAAAGATACATGATTATATTTCAAACCTGATTATTTTTCTGATTTTTATATTTTCTCCCAGTCTGGCAATATACTGATTGACCAGATCGGCAATAGTCATTGACGGATCCTTGATAAACGTCTGCGAAATCAGATCCTCGGGATCCTTGGGGTCCATAGAGGCAACTTGCATTGCCAACTCATGGGCCAACTTCTTAAATTCTTCATTTTTAGCAACAAAGTCCGTTTCCGAGCCAAGTTCAACCATGGCGCCTATTTTTCTGTTGCCATGTATATAGCACTCTACAATCCCCTCCTTGATTTCTCTGGAAGATTTCTTGTCGGCAATTTGGACCCCACGGTCTTTCAAAATCTGCAAAGCCCGAGACTCATCTCCGCCTGCTTCAGACAAGGCTTTGGATATTTCGCCAACAGATAAACTTGTGGCTTCCCTGATTTTTTTTACTTTTTCTATATCAAACACGGGTAGTTTAACTTGCAGCCAACAAGCTGACAGCCTGTAATCATTCTGCAAATTTTTTACAGAAGAGAATCTTTAATAGCTTTCATGATTAACTCCAAAGACTTGCGCGCATTATCGTTGGCAGGAATAGGAAAATCAATGTGGGTGGGATCGCTTTCAGTATTTACCAAGCCGGCAATTTTTACTTTCATTTTTTTTGCCTCCCTAATCGGCAGTTCACTTTCTTTGACCGAGGATACGAATAGAATGTCCGGTACTCGGCTTAACTTTCTCAAACCGTCAAACTTTTCTTTTAATTTCGCCATCTCTTTTTCTTTCATCAGTCTTTCTTTCTTTGTGTACTTCTCAAATGCCCCGGAAGCAAAATCAGTCTCCAAAGATTCAAGATAGTGAAGGCGCGAAATTACGGTCTTAAAGTTTGTCAAAGTGCCACCGAGCCAACGATTGATCGCGTAAGGCATACCGAGGCTTTCCGCCAAGTCTTTGACCAAATCGGAGGACTGTTTGGAAATACCAACAAACAAAATCAGCTTTTTGTCTTCCAAAGCTTTTCTTAGAAAATCCACAACTGAAATCATTCCCTGTTTTGTTTTTATCAAATCTATAATATGGATGCCGTCCCTCATCAGATAGACATTGGATTTCATCTTGGGATTAAAAATAGACTTTTTACGCCCCAAGTGCATACCGGCTTTAATCATATCTTCATAAGTCGGCAGTTGTGTTTCATTTTTTAGCATGGAACAGATTATAGCAGAATCGCCTATTACCGGCAAGTGGCTAAGGGCTTGGCCAAAAACAAAGACTGGACTTAACAGCAGAAACCTGCTAGTATCTAAAAATTAAATAATGAAAACTGGAATACACCCAACTTACCACGACAACGCCAAAGTCCACTGCGCCTGCGGAAAGACTTGGACTACCGGCTCGACCCAGCCGGATCTTGAAATTGAAATCTGCTCTAATTGCCACCCTTTTTACTCCGGCAAGGAAAAAGTTTTGGATACCAGAGGGCGGGTGGATAAGTTTAAAAAGAGACTGGAAAAGACAAGCCGTAGAATAAGAAAATCAATTTAACTTCCGATGTTGCTCTGCCGAGCTTTAGCAAACGTCAGCTGGGATAAAGTGATTAGGGACCGCTGACAATGTCGGGCTCGTGAATTTAAAAAAAGGCAATATCGGCACTGGGACGTAGATGTCAAAAGAAGGGCTTTTAAAAGAGCTTCAAGAAATTGAGGTTCAGATGTCCAATCCGGAAATTTTTGTTGATTACAAAAAAGTTGCCGAACTCGGAAAGAGGCATGCCGAAATTAAAAGAATTTTAGAACAGGGAGATGATGGGAACGGCATAAATGAGGTGATTGTAGAGATCCGGGCCGGCGCCGGCGGTGACGAAGCAAGTCTTTTTGCTGCAGACTTGTTTTCCATGTATAAAAAGTTCTCGGCTCTTAATAATTTTGTAGTACGAGTTATTGACTTTAACCAAAACCCGCTCGGCGGATACAAACAGACTGTTTTTGAAATTTCAGGAAGAAACATATATAACTTGCTGCAATATGAAAGCGGCGTCCATAGGGTACAGAGGGTCCCCGAAACAGAAAAAAGTGGTAGAGTTCATACATCCACCGCCACTGTAGCCGTATTGCCAAAAGTAAAAGAGAGTGAGGTTCAAATTAAACCAGATGACCTTGAGATAACTTTTACCAGAGCCGGCGGACCAGGAGGACAGAATGTTAACAAGGTGGAAACAGCCGTAAGGATTTTGCATAAACCCACCGGATTGGTAGTTTTTTCGAGAGAAGAAAGGTCCCAAGGCAGAAACAGAGAAAAAGCTATGGAAATTCTAAGGGCCAAACTGGCAGCTATTCAAAAAGAGGAACAAGAAAAAAAGATCGGCGGAGAAAGAAAATCGCAGATTGGATCGGCAGACCGTTCTGAAAAAATCAGAACATATAACTTTCCTCAAGACAGAATAACCGACCACAGGATTAAAAAAAGCTGGAGCAACATCAGCAGCATATTGGACGGAAATTTAGGTCAGGTGATCCAAGCCGTAACAGATGAGCTAAAAAAACAATGACAGAAGAACAAAACAAATTTACTGCCGGTCCGGTTTTTGAATCAGGTCCGGGCTGGGGTAAAAAAATTAACAGCTGGATTAAGAAAAATTTTTGGAAAAAAATTTTTCCGGCCCTTGCCATAACAATTCTACTGATAGGTATCGCATCTGTTTACAGCCGACCGCCAAAAACAGCAAAAATTGAAGACAAGCTTTCAGCCACAGACTCTTTAGAAATCATGGTGGAAAAAGGTGACGGAATTATTGCCCTTGCCCGCAAAGCTTTAAACAACTATTTGGAAGGTCTTCCTGAAGTTAAACTCAAACCGGAACAAAAACTATATATTGACAACTTTTTCAAATCCAAAATGTCCGGACAAATCTTACAGGTTGGACAAAAAATTGACTTCCTAAAAAACGACTTGGAGCAGGCAGTTAAGGAAGCTTTGGCTCTGCCTGAAAATAAACTGGAAAAACTAAGGCAATATTTAAAGTAAAAACAAACCCGCCATCTGGCGGGTTTGTTTTTTTATGAGTTTTGTTTTTCTGCGGCTTCTCCATCACCGGCAGCAGGCACTTCTCCTTCTTCAGCTTCTTTTTCTTTCTTGATTACCTCAACCTCCGCCACACCAGCTTCCGGTACAGCCAATTGTTTGTCCAATTCTTCTTGAGTAATAGGCTCCTGGACAAGCACAATAATTTCTTCCGGCCTCTCTTTAACCTCAACACCTTTCGGCAGTTTAAGGTCTTTGATTAAAATCTGATCGGTAAAACTTTTTAGTGCAGAAATGTCAACTTGTATTTCGTGAGGTAAATCTTGTGGCAAAGCCTCGACTTTAATTTCGTTTATATTTTTAACCAAAATACCGGCAAAGTCTTTGACCGCCGGAGCCTCACCAATAAAAATCAGTTGCACGTCAGCAGTAATTTTTTCATCCAAATTAACTTTATAAAAATCGGCGTGAATAAACTTATCAGAAATAGGGTTTCTGGCAACATCATGAATAATCACCGGCAAATCCTTACCGTCCAAATTTACATAAACCAAAGAGGATTCTCCGGCTTCCAAATAAGCCCCTTCAAAGTCTTTCAAGTTCACCTGAACGGGAGTTGACTTAAAATCATGGCCGTAAATAACCGCAGGCAAAAAGCCCTGACTCATAATGCCGGCCATTGATTTACCAACCACACTTCTTTTTTCTGCTTTTATCTCAACCTTTTGCATGAAATATGATTTTACCTGAAGGCTAGATTTTGTCAACCGACCCAAAGAGCTCCAACTTCTTCTTCACCAGTTCTTTCATTGCATCCTGGGATGATGCAAGGAATTTGTAGGGTGTGGTTTGATTTGGTTCTTTTTCAAGTTCAGCGTGCAGAGTATCATGATAGGCAACCCTTAGTTCCGTATTGATATGAACATTACTTATACCAGCAGAGATCGCTGCTTTAACGTCTTCATCTGATAGACCCGAGGCTCCGTGAAGGACTAAAAATATTTCCGGCACAGCCGTAGCAACTTTTTTAAGATGCTCAATGTCAAGTTTTTCTTCCTGCTCTGTAACAATTCCGTGAATATTTCCAAACACCACCGCCAAACGCTCAACACCGGTACGAACCACAAAATCCGTCGCCTGTTCCGGCTGGGTATAGTCGATAGGACTGATCTCCACTTTTTCCTGTATTTGAGACTCCCCTTTCAGATAGCCCAGCTCTCCTTCCACCATCATCTCCGGATTCACCGACTTGGCATAGTCAAAAACTTTTTTAGTCAAAACAATATTTTCTTCGAATGGCAACTTAGAAGCGTCAATCAAAACCGTATCATAATAGGCGTCAATTGCTTTCTTGACTGATTCAAAACTTTTGTGATGGTCAGCATTAAGCCAAACAGCATGGCCTTCTTTCTGATAAGAAGCAACCAAAGCCGCCGCTTGGTCATAACCAACAAAACTAGCTTCCCCCTCCGAAGTCGCAACCATCACCGGCGAATTCAGCTCTGCCGCCGCCTCTACTATTGCTTTTAACTGATCAGCGGTGGAAAAGTTAAAATGCCCGATTGCCCATTTCTCTTTTTTGGCTTTTATAAAATATTCTTTTAGTGTTTGCATTTAAAATTAGATATTTATAAATCCTTTAATTATATTATCTTCCACCAACTCATTTATTTTCTCGCGGCCGAAATACTCCATAAAGATTTTATTCCAAAGAGCCTCCTGCTGGTGATACAGATATTTTACTTCGCCCTTCTTGACCAGGGACATAACCAAATCAATCAAGTCAAAGCTGACAAGCTCGTCGCCAAAAAAGTCACCGACAAAGTCCAACCCTTGCCAATGGCCGAAAGCATGGCCTTCAGTTCCGGGAAGTGAGGACAGTTTTGCCAGATCACCTTCCGCTTTATACCAATGCTCGGCCTCCGGGTTAATGTGGGGTTCAAGCAAGCGAAAATCATCTTTGTCGTCTTTTGCCAGATAACGCTGAATAATCCGGAAAGCACCATCAGGCGCCGGACCTTCGGGAACATCACCGCGAAGCAATGATTTCAGTTTGGAAGGAAAATCACCTTGTTGGGCAAATTTTCTGAAAAGTTTTGAGTAAAAAGGCACCTCGTTGAGATAATGAAGCATCAAAGTAAACATCCTTAATGTTTCCCCTTTGGTATCTATCCTAAGCGGGATAATAAAAATAATGCCAAATTCTTTAAGATGGCTGACGTTGTGATATTTCTTTTCCAAAAATTTTTCGGCCACATCCAACCATTCGGTTTCCAAAACTTTCAGTTCTACCTCTCTTTCTTCAAAATCTTCCGCCGTAAGTTGGCCATATGCCTTGTCAAAAAATTCATGCATCCAATCCGTATCCTGGGCAAACCTTAAGGCGCTAAAAACCGAAGAAAATCCCTGCTTGCCAACCAGTTCTTCGGCTGTTTTGCACTGAAAATGCTCAAGCAGATTGTGTGGCGGAAACTTTGCCAAAAGTTCCACCGCTTTGTTTTTTTTTATAAAAAAACCGGTCCGAGGCTTGTTTAAAGCCAAAGCAGTATCGCAAAGATTACCACAAGCGTCGGACATCTTGGCCAAGTCCGGCTTATCCAAAAAATCAAATAAATCACGGTCCAAATCCTCAATCTTTGCAATCATGGCCTGATAAATGTCCTCCGATCCGATTGTTGCCGGATTAAGACCGAGCTCTGCCAAAGTCTTTCCAATCAAGACTTGATTTTCTTCAGCTATTTTATCAATCACACCGACTTTACCAGTTAAATTAGAAAGTTTTTGTTCCAAATTTAAAAGGACATCCGGCTTGGTACGTAAAATGGAGGCGAGTTTTTCATGAGACAGAGACATTTTATGAGTTAGAAGTTACTACCTCAACCAAAGGCCACTGCCCCCAGTCGCCTTCCTTTAATATGCCGGCACGTGCGCCAAATTTGGTAACAACAGAGGAAGCATTAGCCGTAGCAAACTGGATAGCTTTTATCATGTCGCCATTTTTTATAAGTTCCGAGACAAAACCGGAACACCAGGCATCTCCCGCCCCCGTCCTTTCCACCACAGGCGAATCCGGAACACCGGCTCGATAAGTATTCTTTTTATCGGAAACCACCACGCCCGCCGGTCCCTTGGTCATCACCACAATTCCGGAAAATATTTGGTTAAGTTTTTTGAATATTTCTTCTTCCTGTTCAAACGGCATACCCAAAAGACCCGCTGCTTCTTCCTGATTCATAATTACAATATCCAAGTCCCTAAGCAACGGGGTAAGTTTGTCTAAACCATGAGCAAGCTCTTTACCTCCCGGATTTATGGCCATCTTTATTTTGTTTTTAAAACCATGCTCAATAACAGCTTTAAGCAAATCATAATTGCCACCCAAAGAACTGACAAAAAGCCACTTTGACTTGATTTTATTAAAAGGCACTCTGGCAAGCTCAAAATGCTGACCCTCACCCTTGTAACTTAAAATGGTTCTTTCAGCAGAGGGATAAACTAAAATAACCGAATAAGCCGAGTAATCATCGCCATGTTTTTGAAAAAACTTTGTCTCCACTTTTTCTTTTCTTAACTCTTCCACAATTTCCCGGCCATTAAAATCCTCCCCCACCGCACTAACACAAGCTGTTTTTAAACCCTGCCTGGCAAAAGTTACAGAAGCATTTGCGGCACCACCACCAGTGGCAAAAACCACTTCTTTTATCTCAATCTTGGACCCAAGCGGAAAACACTGTTCAATACCGGATGGTGAATCTTCGTGTTTCCGCAACTCAAAACCTTCGGCTTTTAAAAGCACGTCTCGAGTGGCAGAACCGATTGTAATAATGTCAAACATATCCTGAAAATTTCTAACTGCTAATTGACCTAGTTAGTAATTCTTTTTAAACCGTCTATGGCTTCTTTAAAATCGCCACTGTTCCAAATGTAACTGCCGGATATTAAAACACTTGCTCCGGCTTGGACCAACTTGGGCGCCGTCTCCGGATTAACACCGCCATCCACGGAAATTGGCCTGTCGGGATAAAAATAAAAAAAATCAGACATCTTGTCTAAAACCGATTCAACAAACTGTCCGCCGTAAAAACCCGGCTCAACTGTCATAAAGTGGACAAAATCAATTTGGTCTATGAAAGCCGCCAACGCAGAAATTGGCGTCTCCGGATTAAGAGCAATACCAACTCTTCTATCTGCCTCTTTAGCTTTCTCAATAATTTCTTGGGCTTTTTGAGTTGCCTCTATGTGAAAGGTGATAGAATCAACCGAAGTTTCCAACCAACGGATAATATGGTTTTCGGGTTTTGAAACCATAAGATGAGCATCTATCTTCAACTTGGTCTCAACACTCTCAACTTCTTCAAAACCACTAATGGTCATATTGGGTACAAAAATACCATCAGCAATATCAAGATGAACCCGTTCAGCGATGTTCTCAACCGCTAAAATCTTGTTTAAAAATTCTTCTTTTGTTTTTACTAAAATTGAAGGAATTATTTCTACCATGCTATTTGACCAAGTTTGGTGGTGTACGGCCTTCAAGGGCCTCAATAATATTTTCTGCTGCCAGTTTTGACATTGCCTGCCTTGTTTCCTCTGTGGCTGAAGCAATGTGAGGAGTTAAAATTATATTTTCCAACTCCTTCAACTCTGGTGTAATTTCCGGCTCGTTCTCAAACACATCAATCGCCGCTCCTTTGATTGTGCCTTTTTTTAAGGCTGTTGCAAGCGCCGCCTCATCCACAATAGACCCGCGAGAAGTGTTAACCAGATAGGCTGTCGGTTTCATTAGTTTAAGTCTGGCTTCATTGAACAAATGCCTTGTTGAGTCCAGAAGAGGAACGTGTATTGAAACAAAATCACAGAGAGGAAGCAGTTCCTCAACATTGGCCACATACTGCGCACCGAATTCTTTTTCAAAATCCTCATTGCGGTTAGGGTCATAGTACAAAACTTTCATATCAAACCCCCTCACCCCATGATAAGCCACCCGAGAACCGATGCGGCCAAGACCAACTATCCCCAAAACTTTTCCCGAAAGGTCCATTCCTAAAAGCAACTCCGGACCCCAAGCCTTGTACATTCCGGCCCGAGAGAATTTGTCAGCTTCGGCAATTCTGCGGGCGATTGAAATCATCAAAGCAAAGGTGTGTTCGGCCACGGTGTTGGTCAGCACACCCGGCGTGTTAGTTACTAAGATATTCCGTTGCTTGGTGGCTTCCAAATCAATATTATCAAAACCAACAGCATAGTTAGCAATAATTTTAAGTGTCCCGCCAGCCGCATCCATAATTTCCGCATCAATTTTTTCGGTCAAGACAGACAGTAAAGCGTCGGCGTTTTTTACACCGACCAAAATTTCTTCTTTTGTTGCCGCCCTGTTTTTGGCTTCTTCGTTCACCACCACCTCATAAGCCTTGTCTTGCAAGAGCCTGATACCGCTGTCGGGAATTGGTCGAGTTACAAAAATTTTCATTTTTCCAGTTCTTTTATTTTATTTATTCTTCTAATGTGGCGTTCTTCTCCGGAAAATTTGGTTTCTAAGAAAGTTTTGATAATTTCTTTGGCGGCAATATCGGCATTCGGAAGATAGTTGGCTGACAGACAAAGGATATTGAGGTCTTCGTCATTGACTGACGTTTTGACTTGCTCGGAACTGACGGCAGTACCGGCACGAACTCCTCTAGCTTTATTGGCGGCTACACAAACGCCAATCCCAGAGCCACAAATCAGTATCCCCCGATTGCTGGATTCACTGACTACTTTTTCAGCAACTACTTTGGCAAAATCTGAATAATCGTCATCTTTATTGTATTCAAAAGCTCCACAGTCCTCAAATTGATAACCCGATTCAGCCAGCCATTGTTTGGCTTTTTCTTTTAATTCAAAACCTCGATGATCAGCGCCAAGATAAATCATTTTTGTCTGTTTAAATAACTAATTGCCGAGAGCAACGCAATCGTACCTTGTCCCGCGGCGATAATTATCTGTTTAAATGGCACGTCTGTAACATCACCGGCGGCATAAAGCCCAGGAATATTTGTCTCACAGTTGGCATTGACTTTGATCTGACCAAACTGGTCTTTAGCTACCTCATCTGGAACCAAGCCACTGTTCGGCACCATGCCAATATGAACAAAGATGCCTTCAACTGACAACTCTTTTTTCTGACCAGCTTCGTCAACATATTTCAAACCAGTAACAAATTCGCCACCCCCGACTTGACTTGTCTTCGCATTGTAGACAACTTCGACATTATTTTTTTTATTTAAATTATCAATCAAAATTTGGTCTCCCTTAAAAGCTGGGTTTTTGTTTATGACATAAACTTTGTTTGCAATATCTGACAACATCAAGGCGGATTCCAAAGCCGAATTGCCGCCGCCAACAGTGGCTACTACCTTGCCGGCAAAAAGTGGACCATCGCATACTGTACAGTAACTGACCCCTTTGTTGCGGAATTCTTTTTCGCCCGGCACACCTAGTTCGCGCGGGTGCACGCCAGTGGTTATAATTACGGTTTTAGCGGCATAATTCCCATTGTTTGATTTAATTAAAAAACTGCCGTCAGGCTCCACCAGCACTTTTTCCACCTCAATCCCTTCTTCCGGCTCAACCCCATAATATTTTAAATGCTCCTTGAACTGCCCGGCCAAAGTTATGCCGTCTGTTTTACTGACTCCCGGCCAATTGCCAATTTCTCCAGAAGTCGCCACTTCACCGCCAAACTCTTTGGTTATAATCTTAAAATTTAAACCTCTGCGGGCGGCATAAACTCCGGCAGAAGTTGCCGCCGCTGAACCGCCGATGATAATCAAGGCATACACTTCTTTATTTTCCACGTCTAAATTATACTATATATGGAAGCTTTGCAAAATAACCCTCAAACCATATGTTTGAAAACAAAAAGACGCTTATTATAATTATTCTGGCACTAAGCCTATTCACCCATTTTATACGTTTCGGTCACCCAAACCAGACAGTCTTTGACGAGGTTCATTTCGGAAAATTCTTGTCCGGATATTTTACCGGAGAATATTTTTTTGACATACACCCGCCACTTGGCAAACTTCTGCTAAGTGCGGCAGGCTATGCCAGCGGTTTTAAACCCGGTTTTTCTTTTGCAAATATAGGAGAAGTGTTTCCGGACAAACACTACTTAGCTCTCCGCCTCCTGCCGGTTATAGCCGGAACTCTTTTGCCAATTATAATTTTCTTTATCGCATTAAGATTAGGATTCTCTAGAAAAATTTCTTTTCTGACTTCTCTGTTAATAGTTTTTGAGAACGCCCTCCTTGTCCAATCACGTTTTATACTTTTAGACTCCATGCTTTTGCTTTTCGGCTTTGGTGCAATTTTGGCCTACCTGAGACATAAGTCCAGCCGGTCTTTCCAAATGCTTTTGCTGACCGGCACATTGGCCGGATTATCCGCCTCAATCAAATGGACCGGTTTAGGATTTTTGGGGTTAATTTTAGTTTTCAAGCTTTTGGAATGGGCAAAACAGAAAAACATTAAAGACGCACTGCTGACTTTTGTTTTTCTTTGCCTACTGCCATTTTTAATTTACCTTTCTGTTTTTGCCATCCACTTCAAACTATTGCCTAAATCCGGGCCGGGCAATGCTTTTATGACGCCAAGTTTTCAAAAAACTTTGCTTAACAGCAGTCATGAAAAAAACCAATCGGTTAAACCAATTGGTTTTTTAAAAAAGTTCCTTGAGCTTAACATCCAAATGTATAGTTCCAACAAAACACTGACCGCCATACACCCTTACGGTAGTAAGTGGTATAGCTGGCCGTTTATGACCCGAACCGTTTACTACTGGAACAAGGCCGCGGTCCAGACCGAAAGCAAGGTTTATCTCTTGGGTAATCCTTTTGTTTGGTGGTCGTCTACCATAGCCATGCTCTATCTGCTTATCAGTTCAGTATCAAAAATAAGAAAATGGAAGCTTGATTTTCCCACCTCTTTTATATTGGCTGGTTTTTTTATTAACCTGCTGCCTTTTATCGGTGTCGGCAGAGTTATGTTCTTATATCACTATTTTGCCTCTCTGGTGTTTGCGATTTTAGCTCTGGGCTACTTGCTTGATAAACAAAACAAAAAAGGCGTTTTTACCCTTTTTGTGTTTTTTTCTATTTTATTCTTCCTCTTCCTCTCTCCTTTTACATATGGCCTACCACTAACTGTCCCCGAGCAAAATCTTCTCTTTTGGCTACCAACTTGGAGATAGTTAGCCTACCGAGGTTCTAGCCTACCGAGGTTCGACCTCGGTAGTAATTTTCTTTATAATTAAAAAATGTCCAGAACCCTTGTATTTAGCCAAAACGAGTTTTATCACATATATAATCGCGGTACTGAAAAGCGAATAATCTTTTCTATCAAGGCTGACTACGAAAGATTCATTGCGCTGCTCTATTTATGCAATGGTATTGAAAACATTCATTTAAATAATCTCCCTAGATTAAGTTTGGCCGAACGACTACTGTCAGACCAAACTGACCCGATAGTAAATATAGTCGCCTACTGTTTAATGCCTAATCATTTTCATCTCATGCTACAGGAACGAGTAGATAAAGGCATCAGTCGTTTTATGCAAAAAGTTATTACTGGTTATACTATGTATTTTAATAAACGAAACGAGAGAACTGGTGTACTTTTTCAGGGAAAATTTAAGGCCACTCACGCTAATCAAGATAATTATTTAAAATATTTGATATCTTACATCCACCTGAACCCGATAAAGCTAACAGACTCGCGGTGGAAAGAAAAAGGAATTGAGGACAAAAAACGAGCAGAAAATTTCTTAAACCAATATCCCCACTCGAGCTATTTAGACTACTGCGGGAAAAAACGTTTAGAAGAAAAAATAATCAACAAAGAGGCACTGCCAGAATATTTTAGCTCTGTAAATAATTTTAAGACAATAACTCGAGACTGGCTGGAGTATCGCCCCCTCACCGAGGTTCGACCTCGGTGAGGGGGCGATGGGAGCCATGCCTAATAAGCCAAAGTAAAGGCTTCGTATGTTACAGGAAAATCCAGCTTCATGGACTGGATTTTAATTTAGAGTCTTACTGCTCTTGCCTTTAAATAGATCTTCTCCGCTTTAATCCAGTCAAGATTTTTCCAGAAAGCTTCAATGTAAGCTTTGCGGTCAGAGCCATGGTCAATAAAATAAGCATGTTCGTAAACATCCAAAGCAATAATCGGGATACAGCCCCAGACCCCACCCTGATTGTGAGCATCGCCGTTATAATGTCTTAACTCCCCTATTTTTGAGTCCCAACATAAAACTGACCAACCCCGAGCCGCCATAGCACAGGTTGAAAACCAAGAAACAATAGTTTCAACCGAACCCCACTTTTTAACCATAGCCGCAGAAAGCTCTGGAGCTTTGCTCCAGTCACCGTCACCACCCAACAAATCAAAATAGTTTTCGTGGAGATAAATACCGTTGATAGCAAAAGTTTCGGCATCTTTCAAAGACCTTAATTCGCTGAAAGTGGTATTGCCTTCTGCCTTACCGCTAGCCCGCAAATCTTTCAGCTTCTGAAGAATCTCGTTTCCTTTATTAACATAGCCGGTATAAAGCTTTCCGTGATGTATGGCCATGGTTTTTTCAGAAATTCCCGGCACTTCTTTTTTGTTGAGAGGCTTAATTTCGTACATAGTAATGCGTAGAATAAGGAAGGCTCTTATCTGCCGATATTGCAATTGCCGAGCTTTTGCACTACGGAAGAATTATAAACTCATCTTATTCCTAACAACTCATTTACCTTTGTTTTGTTGAAACCCAAAATTGCCTGACCGTTTATTACTATCACCGGCACAGCTATCTGCCCCACCAATTTAAGCATCTCCTCCCTCTTCTGCACATCTTTGGCAACATCGTATTCTTGATAAATTATATTCTTGCTTTTGAAATACTCTTTTGCCAAGTGACAGTAAGGACAAGCGGGAGTTGTGTAAATTTCTACATTGTTCATGATCTTATTATAAATCTAAAATCAGGGCGGTACAAATCTTGCAGAAAACCTATTTTAATTGTAAAATAAACAATCTTCTTTAAAAATAAAAAGGGTAGAGAAATATGGTGCTTAGAAAAATACTTGTTTTCCTTGCTTTTGTAACACTAAGCCCGCCAACCACCGCAATGGCTCTGCAAATCTCACCGGAACAAAGCCAGGAAGAACAAAAATATGAGCAACTAAACAAAGTCGTAGACAGTTTTTATGATAATTTTGAATCAAAAAAAAGCAACGCCGAAGACTTAAAAAACGCATGGGAGCTGTTGCAAAAATATCCGGATGACCCTTACTTTTACGATCTTTGGGCCTCCATAGAGTGGGTCTTACTGGGCCACGAGCTTGGCGTAGGATTGGTTCAGCAAAAAAATATTTCCAGCAATTCAGAACTTTCAATTAGGGCCAGGAGTTACCACGAAATAGTTGGCCAAGGTTTTAAATTGACCGAGGATAAAAGTGATACTAAGTTTTTACTGGCTAAAGCAATCTTGCTTTTCAATCAATCTAAGTTTACTTACAGATTTGAAGGAAACTTAAGCGGACTCTCAAAGGCCGACAAGGAAACAGCGGATGGTATAAAGGTGTTAAAAACCATCTTAAAAGAAAAACCCGATTTCCACTCCGCTTATTTTTTCCTGGGAGCCACCCGCTATGGCTTAGCCTCTAAAACAGACCCCTGGAGCCCCAAAAGACTTTTTGTCAGACTAAAGTCCTACACCTATGACGAACTTTATCATCTGGCAGACGATGATGTTTTCAATAAAAGCACCGCCCTGAAATGGCTTGTGGAATCATATCAAAACGGTTATGACCAACCCTGGCTAAGAAAAACCTGGCTTGAGTCGGCCATACTGCTGTCTGGAATCTATCCGGATTACAGAAAAGACCTCAAGATAAAACAGGAATTGGAAATACTTAAAAATCAAGAACTGCCTTTACTGAAAAAATTAATAGAAACGCTTCCCAACAGAAAAGATGTACAACAGAGACTGGTTTTGGCACAACTTAGAGAGCAAGTTTTAGAAAATTATATTAGTTCAAAGAAATAGTTACGGCTATTTCTTTTTATTTTATTTTTTATATAATAGCAAAACATTGTTAAATCAGAAAGTAAGAAAGAATAAGTATGTTCAAGATCATTAAAAAAGATAAAAATTCTTGGGCAAGAACAGGAGTAATTGAAACCGAACATGGACTCGTTGAAACTCCCGCCTATGCCATTGTCGGCACTCATGGCGACATAAAGTGCTTACCGACAAAACAGATACCCACAACCAAAACCCAACTGGTAATTGCCAACACGTTTCACCTGTGGCAAGACAGCAAAAACATTGGAAAAACGAAACCATCAGACCTGCCTTCAGTTCACCAGCTCTTGGGACAACAAATGCCGATCATGACTGATAGTGGCGGCTTTCAGGTTTTCAGTTTAGGTTTTGCCAGAGAGCATGGCATCGGCAAATTGGCCAATTTTTTTCCGGAAAAAAACAAGCTTGGCAAAAATTTAAGACCTGAAAAAAATTTGGTGAGAATAAAACCTGAAGGCGTTTACTTTAAGGTTACGGAAAACAAAGAAGAATTTCTGGGTCCGGAACTGTCAATAAAAATACAAGAGACACTCGGAGCAGACATCATACTGGCTTTTGACGAATGCACCTCGCCCCTACACGATTATTCCTACACCAAAGAAGCCATGGATAGAACGCATTCTTGGGCAAAAATATGCATAGAAACAAAAACCAGAAAAGACCAGCTGATCTATGGCATTGTGCAAGGCGGAGAATTTCAAGACTTGAGAGAACAAAGCGCAAGCATTATAAGTTCCCTGCCTTTTGACGGCTTCGCCATAGGCGGATCTTTGGGCAGGTCCAGAAACGATGCTTTTGATATCCTGAAGTGGACCATCCCGCTTTTAGCAGAAAACAAACCAAGACACTTTCTTGGTATAGGCAATGTTGCTGATTTATTTGAAGGCGTTGAACTGGGGATAGACACTTTTGACTGCGTCGTACCCACCAGAGAAGCACGCCATGGAGGAATTTGGACCAGCATCGGGCGCATTGATATTAAAAAAGGCGAGTTTAAAAATGACACGGGAAGGCTGGATATAGACTGCGCCTGTCCAACCTGTCAAAGAATAAATCGGTCTGATCTCCACAAGCAATTTAGAGAAAAGAATCAGATGGCAGGAGAAAATGCCACAATTCACAATGTTTATTTTTTTAATAACCTTATGACCGAAATAAGAGAAGCAATCAAAGAAGACCGGTTCGGTAACCTGAAAAAAAAGTATTTGAAAAATTTTAAACAAAAAAGCCACTAAAAATGGCTTTTATATTGCCTTACAAACGAAAACCCACCCTTCCTGAAAAAACATGAAAGTTACCGGCAGAACTCCAGTAGTTTTTCCAAAGTCCCCCAAAAAAAACATTCCGATCTTCACCAAGAAAAAAGTTAAAACCCACTCCTACGTTTTTGGGAAAATGAGAGTCGGAACCCAGATTATAGGCATAGTATCCGTCAGTCGCAGAAAAAGAGTTTCTTAAAAAACCCAGTCCGCCGGTGACAAAAGGCGCAAATCGGCCTTCTTCTTTCACAAAAAGATAGCTACCATTAAGATCAAAAATGGCGGTCATAGCGCTGACACTTAGCGGTAGATAATCGTTTTCATCACCAAAGTTAAGAACCTCTTTACGGGGCCAGTTGACATAAAGTCCCGGTTCAACGTAAAAATCCGCGTTTTCAAACAATTTATAGGCAAAACTGCCACCGACATTTACTTTTGTACTGCCGGAGGTTTCAACACTGGAACTTCTGCCGAGACCGAGTGAAAGCAACGCCCGCTTTTCATCCTGCGCCAAAACCGGCAAAGTCATAACAATGCCGATAAGCAACAAAACAAAAACCTTCAAAAAACTTTTTCCGAAGTGAACCATTGAGTTTTTCTCCTTTTTTTCAAGTTACAAAAAGGCTTATAAAGCCTCTTGAGGATTAACAAAAAAAAACGGCAAAGGCAAGACTACAGCAAATTTAAAAACTCTTTCTCGCTTATAACCCTTACACCCAGTTTTTCTGCTTTTTCATATTTTGAACCCGGTTCGGAACCGGCCACAACAAAATCGGTCTCTTTAGATACTGCGGATGAAACGTTGCCGCCATGTTCCCTGACCAACTCCTCGGCTTTTTCCCTGGTTAATTCTTCCAAAGTACCGGTAAAAACAAAAGTTTTGTCCTTAAGTTTTGAAGACTTTTGGACTGATTGCTGTTTCAAAACCCGCAAACCGGCCGAAGCAAACTTTTTTAAAAGTCTCTGGTTGGATTCTAAATTAAACCAATTATAAATACTCTCCGCCACTGCCATACCAACGTCTTTGATTTCCAAAAGTTCTTCTGTTCTGGCTTTGCCTATTTTGTCCAGAGAGCCAAAATTACGAGCCAGATCAAGAGCTGTCTCCGATCCGACATGAGGAATACCTAGAGCAAAAATAAAGCGATCCAAAGAAATTTCTTTATGCGAACCGATAGCCTGAATCGTATTTTCGGCTGACTTTTCAGCAAAGCGCTCTAAATTCAGTAAATCTGACTTCTTTAGAGTAAAAAGGTCGGCCACATCTTTGATCAGCCCGACATCCATCAGCTGATCAACAATCCTCGGTCCAACACCATCTATATTCATTGCCCCCTTGGACACAAAATGGTAAATTGCCTCCCGCTTAATAGCCGGACAGTTTTTATTCACACATTTAAAAGCCGCTTCGCCTGCAGTTCTCTTGATTGGCTGACCGCATACCGGACACTTATCCGGAAAATGAAAAATCTTTTCACGACCGACGCGCAACTCTTTAAGAACTCTCTTGATATCAGGAATAACATCGCCAGCCCGACCAACAACGACAGTGTCCCCTATCCTGACGTCCAAACGTCTGATTTCGTCTTCATTATGCAAAGTGGCGCGAGAAACAGTCGTACCACCAATCCCAACCGGTTCCAAAATTGCAATCGGAGTCACTGCTCCGGTCCGGCCAATACTGATGATTATATCTTTAACCTTGGTTGTGGATTCCTTTGGAGAAAATTTGTAAGCGATAGCGGCTCTAGGCGCTTTGCCGACCACACCCAGTTTCCTAAACATTTGATTGCCGTTCACCTGAACAACGATGCCATCAATTTCATAATCCAAACTTTCTCTATGTTTTTCCCAATAGTCCCTGAACTCCTGAACTTCTTTAAGACCTCGGCAGAATTTATTGTGAGGATTGGTTTTTAGACCGAGTCCATGCAAAAGATGGTGTTCATCTTCGTGGGTTTTCTGACCCAGATCGGAAACCAAAGCATAAGCAAAAGAATTCAGTTTTCGGTCGGCAGTAACTTTCGGATCTAATTGTCTTATTGACCCGGCAGCCAGATTCCTTGGATTAGCATAAACAGGCCCGCCTTTTTTGGTCTGATTATGATTAATCCTGGCAAATTCTTTTCTGGCAATAAAAACCTCTCCTCTAACAACCAAAGTGCTTTGGGTTTGATTCTTTTCACTATACAACCTAAGCGGAATCGCCTCAACTGTCTTAAGATTTTGGGTAACATCTTCACCCACCAAACCGTCTCCACGCGTAGCGCCCGTTTGGAAAACGGAATCTTTGTATACAAGCTCTATGGCCAATCCATCTATTTTAAGCTCACAGTAGAAGCCGCTTTCGGTTGCATGCGGGTCAATTCTTTTTAACCTCTCCTCCCAGTCCAACATATCGTCTTCTCCAAAAGCGTCGTTAAAGGAAAGCATTCTTGCGGGATGGACAAATTTTTTAAATTCTTTGAGAGGTGCTCCGCCGACCCGCTGTGTCGGAGAATCCGGCGTTATCAGCTCCGGAAAAGCCTGTTCCAAATCAAACAGTTCTTTCTTGAGAGAATCCTCAACCGATTCCTCCACTATCGGCTTATCAAAAACCAACCGACTGTAACGGTATTTGTTAATAAGCACCTTAAGCTTTTCTATTCTGTTTTTGGCTTCATTTAAAAGCATGGGCGTCTAAACAAAATACCAAAACCCTTGCGTTTGGCCAAGCCTAAGACTTACAGCCGAATAGGTTAATCAGCTAAAATACAAAAGTTGTGGTTAGAAGCTTACCTCAAAGGACCTGATGACACCTTTGTAGGTACCGATTGATTTTAAGACTTCGCCGGTACAATCGGAGGGGGAAACCTGATAAGTTGCCCCGTTTGCCATAATTGGCGCCGGCCAAGGTGTAGGCAAAGGAGAGGTTTGGTTGTTGTATAAACACCACTCTAAACCGCTTTCTGCGGCAAAGGCCGCACCGACTGAATTTTTTACTTCTGCAGACAGCCTAAGCTTAGACAAAAGAATTGCTTGCAAAGATATTGAGGTTAGCACCATAACTCCCAGTATAATTGCGGCAAAAATTAGTATTTGACCATCTTGCAGTTTTATTTTTTTTATCGTGCCTATTTGCATATTAATTACTCAACAACCTCTGGGAAACCGTGGTTTGTATGTCTATCGGAATAATTTCAACTCCATTAATATTCTGTACGGAAAGCAAGATTGTAATTCTAGGCTGAAAATTGTCATCCAAAGAATTACCGCTAACACAAAAACCCAAACGAGTTACAGAAATCCCACTCGAACTCAAGGTTGTGTCAACACCAGAATCAATCGCTCTGCGATGGATCGCCCCACCGGATAAAGAATACTCCAGATTGCCGTTAACCGGATGGGCTATGGTTAAAAGCTGGGCAGGAGAAACCGGACAGTTTGTGTTAGAAGTTGAAATCGTACTAACCCTAATTTCTTTAGCCAGAGCCTCCAGAGCAAGACTGATATTTTCCTGAACCCTTTGAATAAAGAATGCCTTTCTTTGTAAACGCAAGGTTTGAACAAAAATACCGCTAATTACCATAACAGCAACAGACCCCAAAGTGATTGCCACCAAAAATTCAATCAAAGAAAACCCGGCTTTAGAATTTTTTATTTTTTGTTTTTTTGTCTTCATTTTAATCTTACTTAAACCAATTAAAAAGGTGGTTTTCGGCAGTAATGTTTTTGGCTGAACCCTTGAAGTTCCAAATAACAGTGGAGGTAACCCTAATTTCTTGAGGTGAAATCATGGTTATTGAAAGCGTCCTTTTAAAAACCGTGTCCGTTCCAATGTCATAACTGAAAACCCCGTAATTTGAATCTTTTTTTAGTGGAGGATTTAAATCCAGAGGAAGAAGAGAATTTGAATTCCACTGAACTCTCCAAGTACCCGCCGGCAGAGATGCTCCAAAACTGTTTCCCAAAAACCAGTCACGGTCTCTTATGTTGCGGGCAACCTCTATCCCCTCCTGCACAAGGTTGGCGGCAATAAGATTGTCTCTAACCAGGAACGAACTGGTAATGTCACCGGTTATCAGAACAAATATCTGAACGACTGCGACTAGAACCAAAAGAGTCGTAATCAACTCAATTAAAGTAAAACCTTCATTATTTGTTTTTAGTTTCATCAAATCAATTTAAGTCAACTTTTCCTGAAGGAAATATAGAAATTGTTTTACAGTAAGCCGGACAAGTAAGGCCTTTAAAACCAATGCTTATGGTCAAAGGTGAGGCTGATAAAGAAAAAATGTTGTTAATATATGTTTTGGGATCAGGCAGTAGAAAAAAAACGTCATTAAAAGAATTTTTAAATTCCACGTTTTTTTCAAAAATTTTTACCAGCTGGTAAGAAATGTCGTTGCCAATTTGATAGTTTTTGTTTGATGTACTGCATACACCTTCGCCTCCGGCATAAATCAGATATGTTTCATTGTCAACATAATGGATACCGTAACCACAGACAGAAGCGCCCTGGAAAGAAACTCCGGCAATGGAAAGACCTTGAGTCTTTCTTAGGTCAGAGACCACTCCCAATGCCGCACGCTCCAAAATCACAGCATTGGTGGAAAAACCCCTAAGATTAATGAGCAGAAATGTTGAAAAGACTCCCACCAAAAGAGCCACGATAATCATCTCTATCAGAGTAAAACCTGCATTTTTTTTATTTATTTTCATTTACAACAGACATTAGCTTAAATTCAACAAGGTCGCCATTCTCAATTTCAAGTGAACTCAAATTTTTGACGCTAATGAGCGCGCCATTCAAAAAAACGTTCCAAAACATAACAGGTGATTCCGGCAAGCCATTAATTGAACGGATTTCCAGCTCCCCGTTCGCAATAAGATAGTCAACGTCAAAGTTGACACTTTGAGCAGCAGCAAGAAGAGCATCCAAAATGGTCATGTTCTCAACCACTTCACCCGAAAACATTCTGGTTTCACCCGTCTGATCAGAAACTCTGACCTCTGCGGTTCTTTTAAATTCCGTCGTCTGGCTCTTTTTCAAATTGAAAATGTTTGAGCCCAAAGTAAATAGGTCCAGAAAAAGCAAAAGGCCAAAACAAACACCGATAAGAATCAGGTAAGCTCTGATTTTTTTCTTATTGTCTTTTTTCATAAAAGTTCGAGTGTTAGCCTGAACTGATCGCTACTTTTTTCATAGATATAATCTGATAACATAGGGCGTAAACTTCGTTATTAAAAATTGGCTGAAAAGTATAAAAACAATGGCGGCATTGGCCAGAACAAAACCGAAGGCGACCCTTGATTTCATGGAGGCGCCGAAAAACAAAATAAGCGCCAGCCCCCAAACCATGCCCGCAATCAAAGCTATATAAACAATGACGAGTATCGCCGGAAAACCGAATAAAAAACCCAAAACAAAAAACAACTTTATATCTCCCATGCCTATACCCTTACCTTTCGTGACCAAAAAAATTAAAAGAAAAATAGCAAACGACAAAAAGGCGGTAAGCAAGTTATGGCTAATATTCAAAGAACCTCCGACAACCGCCGGCTCCAGCCAAAAAACATATCCCCTTAAAAACTGATACGCCAGACCGACAACAAATAAAACTAGTAATATTTTATCAAAAATAATGAAATAGTCCAAGTCAATAAAGGCTAAAACCAACAGCGTTGAGGAAATAAAGAGCCAAAAAGAAAGGTCCAGATATCCGTAGAGGCTGTCAGGCTGTTGCAAAATAAATAAAGTTAAAAACAATAAGCCTGTCAGAATTTCCACAAAAAAATACCTTTTGGATATTGACCTTTTACAGTAACGACACCGGCCTTTCAAAAAAGTGAAGCTGAAAAGAGGAATTATGTCTAACCAAGCCAAAACGTGACTACATTTTTGACACTTGGATCGGCCCACAACAAAATCGAGACCTTTTGGCAAACGGTAGGTTAAAACATTCAAAAAACTGCCTATAGTTAAACCTAGAACAAAAATAATTATAGCCACGAACATAAGAGTAATTATAGCAAACTAAAAGCCGTCCTGTAAGACGGCCTTTAAATAAATCTAAGTTCCTAAGAGGTTATCAAACTTCGCTGGCTACATAACCTCGGCTTGCAATATCGGCAATCAAGAGGCTGTGGACTTCAATGGCTTCCTACGGCTGACCCTGGTCGTAAACACAGTCACTGGTAGCCGCCAGTGTGCATTGGGTTTTAGCATCATTAGAGCCTACAACAGCCGCTCCACTCCAACCGGTAGAGTTAATATCCGTGTCCTGGTCCAAAGCCTTAGCCCAAACTTCCAATTCTGCCCAAACTTGATAGCGAATTGGGTTGGTCGCCGGATTCCAAGAATAACCATAACATTGCGTAGCACCGCTGACACGACCATCATAAATATTGTTCGTACAGTCAGAAGCTAATGGATCCCGAGGAATTTGCTGCAAATATTTGGGAGCAAGAGTAGACATGGTTGTAGTATCCAAAAACTTACCATTATCATCAAAGAAGAATTCCACACCTGTACGAACCTGATTAACGTGGGCAATTCTGGACGCATCTCTGGCCTTAGACCGGGCCGTGCCAAGCTGCAAAAGCAACAAGGTTGCCAAGATACCGATAATCGCAATAACCACCAACAACTCGACCAAAGTGAAACCACCGGACAGCTTGAGAGAATCAGCTGGCAGATAGCTTTTTCTAGAAAAAGTTTTCATTAAATTTAGAAAGGCAGTAAGCAACAAAAGCAGCGAACGACTGTTACTGCTTTTGCCGATTGTTGCCAGCATTAGTTACTAATAAAAAGTATATAACACTTAACGAAAGGTACAAAGAAAAGATATCAACAGTGTCCCGCTGCCGAAGTTGACTTGTTTGTTGAGACGAAGTCTCAAGATGGGACCGCCGACAAAGTCGGGCTCGTGCAGTTTAAGAAAGGCAACTTCGGCATCGGGACGCTAAGCCGCACCCACCAAACTGAAAATCGGCAGTAATATACCGGCGACCAAAAGTCCGGCGCCGACGCCCAAGAGTAGAATTAGAATTGGTTCAATCAATTGGGAAAGGTTTTGTATGTCCCTTTCGGCTTCGGCATTATAAAATTTGTATATATTATCAAGCATAAAATCAGTTTTGCCGGTCTTTTCACCGATGGCCAGCATTGAGGAAACCAACTTTGGCACGTCTTTGTGTTGAGACAAAACCGTTGATATGTTGCCTCCGTTTCTGACATTTTTTTCCGCTTCTAAAAGCATATCTCTGAAAATAAAGTTACCGACTATTTCGGAGGTAATTCTTAAGCCTTCCAGTATCGGCACTCCGGCTTTAACCAAAGTTGAAAGTGTCTCCGACATGCGAGCGATATAGACATTGCGGGCAATCACGCCAAGCCTGGGGAAACGTATCTTCAAACGGTCAATCCGATATTTGCCAGAGTTGGTTTTTACATACTGCCTGACAAACCAAACCAAGAAAATCAACGATGCCAAAATCAGTAAGCTGTAGTTGTTGACAAAGTTGGTCAGCTTAATAATAACCTTGGTAATTAAGGGTATATCTTCAACTCCTGACTCGGTCAAGATACCAAGCAGTTTGGGCAGTACAAAAGTCACCATAATAAAACCCACCAAACCCAAAGCAAAAACTATAAACATAGGATAAGCCATTGCCCCTTTTATTTTGGAGTTTAGACTTTGGCTTCTCTCCAAATAATCAGCAAGATAGTTTAATGTTTGCTCCAATCTGCCGGACACCTCTCCCGATTTGACCAGACTGACATAAAAATCTCCAAAAAGTTTCGGCTGTTTAGCAACAGCCGCCGAAAGCGAACTGCCACCCCTGATATCCTCGGCCATTTCTTTTATGATTTTGGTAAAGCTTTCCTTTTCCGCCTGGCTGGCTATAGTTTCCAGACCTTCAATCAAAGGAATATCCGCCGCAATAATCGTAGCCAGTTGTCTTGTAAAAACGGTAACATCCTTTTTGTTGGGCTTTATCAAAAAAGAACCAATATCACCCTTGAATAATGTTTTATCAACGGCAATAAGACTTAAAATAGTAAGGTTTTTATCGTGGAGAGTATCAACAGCCGCGTTTTCAGACAAGGCACCTATAGTGCCTTGGATTAGCTTGCCTTCTTTATCTTTCGCTTCATAGTGAAATTGGGGCATAATAAAAAAACTTATTGCTTAAGTAGCAGCTTTAGTTCTTTAGGATTGAGCGAGAAGAATTCGGCTTGTTCCAAAGAAATTTCTCCTTTCTTGACCAAGTCGGCCAAAGATTTATTCATTGAGATCATACCCGCCTCCTCACTGGTATCAATAACGACATTCAGCTGTTCAGTTTTATTCTCCCTGATCAAATTTCTTACGGCGGAATTGGCCACCAAAACTTCCACCGCCGGAACCAAGCCTCCTTTTGTTGAGGGAATCAACCTCTGGGAAATAATGCCGGAAACCGAATTCGCCAATTGAGAAATAATCTGGGACTGTTGGGCAGGCGGAAAACTGTCAATTATTCTTTCAATTGTCTGCGCGGCATTGTTGGTATGCAAAGACGCAAAGACCAAATGTCCGGTTTCAGCCGCCGAGACGGCGGCACTCATGGTTTCATAATCACGCAACTCTCCCACCATAATGACATTTACATTTTCTCGGAAAGTTGCCCGCAAAGCATTGGCAAAAGAATTTGTATCACGATAAACTTCTCTCTGGTCAATGATGCTTTGGTCGGACACAAACATGTACTCAATCGGGTCTTCAATCGTAACAATCTTTTCCACCCTTTCTTTGTTGATTAAGTTTATAAGCGCCGCTAATGTAGTTGACTTGCCATGTCCGTTGGGTCCGACTATCAAAACAAAACCCTGGGAAAGTTGTGCAAAAAATTTTAAGATTTTGGGCAGTTTTAGTTGCTCTATAGTTCTAATCTCAAAGGGCACATGCCGGCCGGTAATGGCAAAGCTACCTTTGCTCATATAAATATTCATTCTGAATCTGGCCTTTTCTTCTACCATATATGAAAAATCGGCTTCTTTTTCTTGAATAAACCTTGCTTTTCTTTCTTCTCCGATAAGCGCCGTGGCATAACCTTCAATGGTTTCGGAATCCAGGACGGCTCTGTTTGACAAAGGGATAAGTCTGCCATCCACCCTGATGGTCGGAAAAACGCCCGGAGAAAGATGGATATCAGAACCCCGCTCTTGAGCCAAAAGCAGAAGCAATTCGTCAATCTCATTTTTGTAAGTTGCCAAATCTTTCATAAAAATATTTTTTAAATTTTAAACTTTAATTTTTTCCTCTTCTTCAGTTTCTTCCTGGGCAGTTTCTAAAAGCTCCTCTAAAGAAGTCGTGCCCTGTAAAACTTTGATAATTCCATCCTGAAACATCGTAATCATATTCTGTCTGACGGCTTCAGACCTGATCTTTGCCTCCGAGATCTGGCCCAAAATTATCTGCTCAAGTTCATCGGTCATCTCCAGAACCTCAAAAATGGCAATCCGTCCTTTATAAGCCTTGCCATTGCACTCCTGGCAACCTTTTTCTGACGGCTTATAAATAAAATCTGTCTCCGAAGGGATATCTTTCCTATAAGCGGCCGGTATGTTTTTAATCGCCTGGTCAAGCATTTTTTTCTCGGCAGTATTGGGCTCGGTTTTAATTTTACACTTTTTGCACAATTTCCTCAAAAGCCTCTGGGCAATAGCCAGGTTGACTGTCGGCGCAATGAGGTATTTTTCCACACCCATATCTATAAGCCTCGGAATCACGCCGACGGTATCATTGGTGTGCAAAGTGGACAACACCACATGGCCGGTTAAAGCGGCATTAGTCGCCAAACTGGCCGTTTCTTTGTCTCTAATTTCACCGACCATAATGACATCCGGGTCCTGACGCAAAATATGGCGCAAACCGCTGGCAAAAGTATAACCAATCTCCTCATGAACTTGAGACTGATTTATGCCTTCTAAAAAATACTCTATCGGGTCCTCCAAAGTAATAATATTTACCCCTTCTTTATTATACTTCTTCAGAACAGAGTACAGAGTGGTGCTCTTGCCGGAACCGGTGGGCCCAGTAATCAGTATCTCACCAAAAGGTTTCTCTATGTTTTTTAAAACCAGCTCCAGTGAACGACCGAAAAGTCCCAAATCAGGAAGATCAATATTGCCGACCAAAGGATCCAAAATACGCATGACTATCTTCTCACCATGCCGAGTCGGCAAAGAAGAAACCCTAAAGTCAATTTTTCTGTCCAAGTAAGTACTGAAGCGCCCGTCTTGCGGTAAACGAGTCTCATCAATTTTCATCTCCGACAAGATTTTAATTCTGGTAACAATCGCCGACAAAAGATTTTTGGGCAGAGAAAGAGTTGACTGCAGAACTCCATCAATCCTGAAACGGACGCGAATAGTGCTGTCCATCGGTTCAATGTGTATGTCAGAAGCCTTATTCTCAACCGCATGTTTTACCATAATCGCAACCACCCGAGTTACGGGTGAATCGGCTGTAATCTGATCCAAAGAACCGGTTTTTGGTATCTCAAGCTTAGGCTTGGAAGCGTCCATTTCACCAGCAGATTTAACTTCCAAAGCTTCACCAACCTCGCTGGTAATAGAAGAATAGCTCTGCAGAAGACGGTCAAAATCTTTATAGCTTACAAGGAATCTTTCCAGCTCCAAACCCTTGTCTTCACCTATGAATTTTAAAGCCTCCAAAGCATTGATATCTTCCGGATTGAGGATGCCAACCCTTAAGACAGCTTCTGTTTTAGCAAAAGGAATTATCTGATAAAAATTTATTACATCTTCGGAAATAACTTTGGAAAGCTCCATGTTTATTTCTGTTTTTGATTTAATCAAATCAAAAACAGGCAGGTGATAAACCTCTTCTTTTATCTTCAGCAAGTCTTCTTCACCGACAAGCCCTTGTTCAACCAAAATCCTCCCGAAGTCTTTATTCTGGTCCTGGGCTTGCCCTGCATATTCCTCAATCTTTTCTTCAGCGACAAGATTTCTTTTTACCAGTTCCTGAATGAGAACTTGGGGAAGCTTAATCATTGTAGTTTAACTGCCAATTATCTGCCGACGTTGCAATTTGCCGAGTTTTCACACCGTTTGCTAGGATAAGTCAAAAAGGAGCAAATGGATTTTCTCTGCCAGTTTGGCCTGAACCGACCGGAATAACTCCAAAAACTTTTAACTGTTTAAAAAGGACGTGATCAAAGACACTAAAATCCAAGCTCATTGTTTCAATCTCCGAAGCAATTTCCAATCTGGCCGGAGTAGGGGGAGAAAAATCAGAAGGATCAACCGGAACCAGATTTGAGTACAAAAGATAAGCCACTGCCAGTCCGGCGAATATTATCAAACCGATAAACAAATTTTCTGAATCCGATTTTATGCTTGATTGAGCCATAATAAATTGCGCCTAGGGCGTTAGAGGTTTTTCAATAAAATAAGTTAAAATCTTGGCGGAAAAAACAAGCCCGCCCGCTGATGCCGCCGAACTGTCTGACGACAAAGTAAATTCCTGAACATCCAATATTCTCAAATTTTTCTCAATTGATTTTATGAAGTCAAGAAGAGACCTATACTGTCCGGAGCTACTGATTTCAACTTGCATGGCCCTCGTCCCACTGACACTTGTTCCCCCTTGCTGTATAAGAGCGGTCTTCAATGTTTTTAATTCAACCCCCGTCTCTTTAGACATTTCTTCAATATTAACAACTATCTCTTGAGTCTCTCGGCTCTCTGGCAAAATGGTCGCCAGCTTTTCAAGGTCACCGCGCCTTTCTTTGGTCTGTTTTCTTAAACTGTCTATCTTGTCCATCAAAATCTTCTTTTTATCAAAAGCCGCTTTTTTTTGCTGGATAGCACTTTTAACAGCCGAAATGGTGCTGAATTCGGGTATAATCAAAACGGGCAGAAAAATAATGCCCAGAGCAATCAGACCTGATCCAATTAATTTTTTATAGTTCATCCTGAAGTCACTTCTTAAAAACTAAAAACTTGTTTTTATCAAAAACGATTTTCATATCATACTCCAACATGCCGGACGATAAGCTGTTAATCTTGTTCAAATCAATATCTACAACGGATTCATCCGTCAAAAAGCTGGCAATCTGCTGGGCGATGACTGTATAGCTAATAGCCTTGCCCTTGAGCTCTATTTTGCCGGCTTGAGTGTCAGCAAAAAATGTGTCCATCTGTGACTGCTTGGGCATAAGATTCTGGAGCTTACTTAAAGCTCCAGACCAGACAATATGTTCGTTAATCAAACCCGAAGACAAAGCAAATCTCTTGTTTAAAACCAAAAGTTCAGACTCAAAAGCCCTGTCTCTTTTTGTCTCCAAAGCAGTAGCCTCTTGGTCTAAGGATGTCAAATTGTCTTTCAAAGAAGAAGAATATATTTTCAAACCTCCGAAAACCAAAAATACTAAAACCAAAAAACCCATCGCCAAATAAACCGGTTGATTTTCTCCGGGAAGTTTAATTTCCAGTTTTCTTCTTGTCTCTGGAAGAAGTTGTATTAACCCTCCTTCTGGCATTTAGTTATTTTTATTATAACCTATACTTCTTTTTTGACCAAACGTTATGCTCGGTATGAAAACTCGGCAAAGAAAATATCGGCAACAAAATTGGTTTTTTTAACTGATGCTCAAATTTCCCTCATGGCCAAACCCACAGCTATTGAAAAGGTCGGGCTTAATTCAGGAATCATCTTGGCAAGCTCTTTAGGATAGACCACACGCACAAAAGGATTGCCGATAGCAGTTTCCAAATTAATCTTAGATTTAAAATATTCAAGAAAACTCGGCATATTGGCTACTCCGCCGGACAAAAAAACTTTTTGTATTTTTGCGCCTTTGTTACTTTCATAGGTGGTTATGGTCTTTTTTGATTCAAAGACAATCATATCCAACAAAGAAATCATTGCTTCCCCCACAACTTTAGTGCTGTCTGATTTTAGACCAACTGTTCTTTTAAATTCTTCCGCTCTGGAAAGACTGACCCCCATAGACCGGGCAATGGACTTGGTTATCTCAAATCCTCCAATCTCATAATTATGGCTTATCCTCTCGAAACCTTTGTCAATAACTAGAATAGAGGTGCTCCTTCCTCCTATATTAACAATAGCGACGGGACTCAAGTCATTGCCCATCAGCGATCTGGCCAAAGCTATGTTCTCAAGCTCAAGAGCCGCCAAATTTAGACCCGCAGCGTTCATAATCTTTTTATATCTTTCCGTTTCATGCTTGGGAACAGCCGCCAAGAAAACTTCTACCGTGGGAGTAACCCTTCCGGCCGCCACCTGTCCCCCGCCAGCCTGCTCGGAGGTTAGGTTGATGATTGACCAGTCTAAGACAACTTCATCAATCGGAATCGGCACGTACTTCTTGGCTTCAAAAGGTATAGCTTTTGCCAAATCTCTTTCTGACAGATAGGGCAAAGATATAACTGTTGAGAAAGTTGAAAACGAGGGAATTGAGGCAACTACGTTTTTACTCTTCATTCCCGAACGAGCAATAAGCTCTTTTATGCCCCAAACAATATCCTGGTCCGGCAACTTAGTAATCTTCTGTTTGGTCTCTATGGCTTCTTCTTGATTCTCAAGCTGGAAGATTCCATAATTCAGTAACTTAAAGCGCCCGCTTTCTTTTGAAAGCTCGGCAACTTTGATTGAGGCAGTACCTATATCTATCCCCAAAGTGCCTTTAGCCAAAAAATTCTTGAAAAAACCAAAGTCCATAATTAGTTTTAAGTATAGCACAAAAGCAAAATGAAGTTATCCATAGAAAGCTTTAAAGACTTTTTATTTGACCTGCTTTTTCCTATTCACTGCCTCGGTTGCCGCCAAATACAAAATACTTCCGATCCCGATAAAATTCTCTGCCAACTTTGTTTTGAAAAAATAAACTTAAGAAAAGGCTTTGAGTGCGCCTTCTGCTCGTCTCCGACCGACCGGGGCGAAACCTGCCCATTTTGTAAAAAAAATCACTTTTTAGATTTTATCTGGATAGCCGCCAGCTATGAAGAACCTTTGGTCAAAAAAATGCTTTGGGCTTTAAAATATAAGTTTATATCCTCAACAAAAGTGCCTCTAAGCAAGATTCTGGTAAAATTTTTAAAACAAAAAGATAAAGACCGCTTTCTTGACAGTTACAGAAGCGAGATTGTCCTTGTTCCCCTACCGTTGCACCGGCTGAGGTTTAACTGGCGTTCCTATAACCAGTCCGAACTTTTAGCCGAAGAATTGGCCCGAGAGTTTAAATTGGAAATTGCTATTGACGCACTGGAAAGGATAAAAAACAAAAAGCCCCAGGCAGAAATAGAAAACAAAGAAGAAAGAATAAAAAACACAGAAGGCATATTTATTTGCTCCCGGCCGGAAAAAGTAAAAAACAAAACCGTTCTTCTGATTGACGACATCGCCACTACCGGCGCAACTTTAGACGAATGCGCTCGGGTATTAAAGGAAGCCGGAGCAAAAAAAGTCATCGGTTTAGTCGTTGCCAAGGGGTAGTGCTTTGCCTATTGTTTTTTGCTCAAAAATTTGTTAGCATTGGGACATGAATCAAGTTTTATCCAACCAAATCAAAACGGTTTCAAGAGAGAAAGATGAGATAAAAAAACGCCTTAAAAAGCTTGACGAAAGATTTGCCACGCTTGAAAAATACGCCAAACACGCAAAAGATATTGCTTTCGCCAGAGAACAAATAAAAAGAGGAGAAATAATTCCTCAAGAAAAAGTCCTTCAAGACCTTGGCCTTTGACTGGAAGATAATTTATACCAAGCAAGCCTTAAGCGATTTGCACCGTTTTTCGGTAGCTACTCAAAGGCGCATAGCCGATAAGGTGCGCTTTTTTACTTTAAACAACCCTTTGAAGTTTGCAAAGAAATTGGTAAATAATGAATTAGGAGGTTTTCGTTTCAGAATAGGAGATTATAGGGTGGTTTTTGATATCGTCAAGAACAACAAAGAAATATTTATACTTAAAATAGCTAAGAGAGACGAAATATATAAGTAGTGGAGGGGACGCATAACGGCTCGTGCAGAGGTTTGCTAAACCTCGACCCCGTAAGGGGTCAGGTGGGTTCGACTCCCACCCCCTCCGCCAAAATTGAAAATCGGAATCGGAAGCCGAAATGGTATTTTACTATAGTTTGTCCAAAGACTAATCCAACAAAAAAAACTAAGACCCGCAGAGGGTCTTTTTGCTCATTTCGAGCGGTGTTTCATAAATTATCTAGTTTTCGCATATTTTTATTTTTGTGATATGATGGAGGAGTGGCCGAATTAGAAATAAAATATCCTAAAAGGGTACGGTTTCCAAGCGGGGAACAGAAAAGATTTATTGAACTTGCCAAAAGCA
>DATDTF010000020.1:0-2540 GCA_036517795.1 Minisyncoccota bacterium | reverse complement strand
AATTTTCGTATCTGCCGTCCAGCACAATTCTCTTTCTCTGGCTATCCACCAGACTAACCAAGGCTCTGTTCAAAAAAACCTCTGGTTTTTGAAGCACCGCCACTTTGCCCACAACCCAAGCAATATTTCCCACCGCCAGTTCCCTTTCGTCAAAAGTAGCTGGCACCAAAGACTCATCCGCAACTTTTAAAATAGCAAGATTCTTTTTGGTATTTCTGTAAACAACTTGAGCTTTAAGAATCTTATCGCCGTTAAAAACTTGGTAATCTTGAGCTTCAACCGGAACAACCTGATTCACGGCAAGAATAAGACCGTCGCGAGTTAAGGCTATGCCAGTACCAAAGCGCAAAACCGCACCACCACCAAAAGACTTAATCACAACCAGGCTTTCTTGTGATTTTTTCACAGCTTCTTCAGCCTGTCCGTCTTCAGAAACAAATGTCACCACTTCTTTCTCCACTTTTATGACTTCCGTCCTGGCTGGAATCACCTGATCAATTATCTTGGCTGAACCCAAAAAGTTGTATCTGTAAACAAAGGGAACAAGAGCAAATAAAAAAACAGCCCCACCTAAGCCTCCAAAAACAAATGTTTTAATAAAGTGTTTCATATTTTACCGCCCAAGGCGTTGGCGTCATTTATTATTTTCTTAATCTGATTGACCGGAATGGCAAAACCAATATTCTGGGCACCTTGAGCAATTGCCGTATTGATTCCAATAACTTCGCCGTCTAAGTTTAAAAGTGGCCCACCCGAATTTCCCGGATTGATTGCCGCATCGGTCTGAATCAGCTGTTCAAGTTTTTCCGAACTTGTCCCGGAAGAAGCCACGACAGAACGCGACAATCCCGAAACCACCCCCCTTGAAACTGTGTTGCTGAACTCACCAAGAGCATTACCTATGGCAATAACCGTCTGTCCAACTTGCAGTTTATCTGAATCGCCTAATTTCAAAACAGGAAATTTTTCTCCGTAGACTTTCAAAACGGCTAAATCATGAAGCGAGTCTTTAACTAAAATTTCAGCCGAATACTTTTTACCATCTTTGGTCAAAACCGTAAAATCAGCTTTGTCTATATCCACGACATGTTTGTTAGTAACAACCAAACCGTCGGAACTGACGATAAATCCGGAACCGGCGCTGACCTGTTTTCTTTGGGTTTTAGGCGCTTGTGGTTCAGGACTTGCACATTCAGCCGTTCCAAAAAACTGTCGAAAAAAAGGATCATTGCAGAAGTCTTCAAAGATACTACCTCTTCGCTGTTGCAGAATTACCAGGTCTTTGGTGGCAATAATACTGACTACCGCCGGTGAAGACTTCTTGGCAACATCAACCACAATTTCTTCCTCTTTAAAAATCTGATTCTGGCTGATTTGTCTGCGTATAAAAGTGTTACCAGAGTCAACCACCGGCTCTATCAGGCTTGAGCCATAATAGCCAAAGAAAGCTCCGACAACCGCCGAAATTACGACATTAATGAATATGAAAATATGCCAGTCGTAATGACCGCATTTTTTGAAATGAAAACCAAAATCTCTTATAAATTTAAACATTTTATGGAAACATTGTAACCAAAAAAGGTTAAATTTTCAACCCGTCTTTCTATTGACAAAACAACTTTTTACTGCTAAGATTTGGTAAGTTTTTTTAAACAGGAATAAAAAGGAATAAAAATGCCAAACAAAAATAAAGATAAACTTGCGAAAGATTTTAGAAAAAAACAGAAAAAAGCGGTAGAAGAAAAAGAGAGACAAAGAAAAGAAGGAGTAAAAGCATCTTCCAGATTTTCAAAAAGCGCCCTTGAACAGTAACTCCGCACCCGCGGAGTTTTTTTATTTAAACAACTATATAGTTGTTTAACTTCTACGCCTGGCTAACCTCGGTTTTCAACTTCGGCAACTAAAAGGTTTGTGGACTTCCAAATAACTTTCTTGCTCTTTCCCAGTGTTCAGGATAGCCCTGCTTCTTCATCCAGTACCACCACTCGGCACCCCAGAGATACTGCTCATCAAACCCGGTCTTGGCGGCAAAATTTATCATCTCGTTAAATTTATCCAAACCCATTCTTTCCTGCAGAACTTCAATTGGGGTTTCGATAATAGGCTGAAGCAACCAAGGCTCAACTGAAAGCTCTATGATCAAAGACGGTTTTTTGCCATAAATCAGACTGGTCAGATTTTGCTTGAATCTGAAAAATGCCGGCAAAATAGGGTATCTGAACGGGCCTATTTTTCTGTTCCAGATATAAAGATAAAGACTCGTGCCAAAAGCGTCGCCTTTTTTGTAGGCACCCAGCCAAGTCCCGAACTCTCCACTGTCGGTAAGCAAAATTGGACGAACCGGATCAAGTTTTTTAACCAAAGCAATTTCTTTGTCCAGAAATTCCTCGTCAAATTCACCGCATTTTGCTCGGCTGAAAAAAGTTAGAAAAGGTTCATTTTCCACCTGCCAATATTTAATAACCGATAAATCTTTGTAACGAGCAATCACCTTCTCAATGTATTCCAAAAGTTCTTCCCGGTTATAATCCGCTAAATCT
>DATDTF010000019.1:0-2098 GCA_036517795.1 Minisyncoccota bacterium | reverse complement strand
GGCACTTCCAGATAGTTATCTGAAAAGGAAAAATTTTGTTCTGGGTCAAGAGCTTCAAGTAGTGCCGCCGCCGGATCGCCCCTGAAATCCTGACCTATCTTGTCTATTTCATCCAGCATAAAAACAGGGTCTTTGGCTCCTGCCGTATGTATGCCTTGTATAATTCTGCCCGGCAAAGCACCGACATAAGTCCTGCGATGACCTCTTAACTCGGCCTCATCATGAAGTCCGCCCAAGGACACTCTGACAAATTTCCGACCCAAAGCATTAGCAATAGAACGGCCGATTGAAGTTTTTCCCGTTCCGGGTGGACCGATAAAACAAAGAATCGGACCCTTAACCTTGCCGACCTGTTTTTGCACCGCCAGATACTCCAAAATTCTTTCCTTGACTTTGTCCAGTCCGTAGTGATCCCTATTCAAAACTTTTTCCGCTTGTTTTAGAACCAGTGATTTTCTGGTGCTCACCGACCATGGCAACTCAACCAGCCAATCCAAGTAAGTGCGCAGATAAGAAATCTCCGGACTGAACATGGGCATTTTTTCCAAACGGTTAAGTTCTTTACTGGCCTTCTTTTCAACTTCTTTGGGCATGCCTGATTTCTTTATTTTGGCTCTAAGTTGTTCATACTCGCCTTTTTCTCCTTCCATACCCAGCTCTTTCTCTATGCTTTTCAACTGTTCGCGTAGAAAGATTTCTTTTTGCATTTTGCCAAGCTGTTTCTTAGTTTCTTTGGCAACTTTTTTTTCCGCTTCCAAAATCTCCAATTCTCTGGTCAGAAAAAAATTTATTCTTTTCAAAGCCTCGTTTAGATCTGGTGTTTCCAAAATATACTGCTGATCAATCAAATCCAAATTCAAGTTAACAGCTATGAGATTTATGAGCTGCTCCGGTTCTTTTATCTGTCCAAGAGTAAACAGGAAAGATGGTAAAACAGAAGAAAAAATCTTGGCTTCTGTCACCTTTTTAAACTGGTCAATGATGGTCCTGATTAACGCTTCGCTTTCAACGCTTTCCTGATACTCCAGTTCAACGGGCTCTGTCTTAGCTTTAAAAAAGGGTTCCTCCTGTATAAACTCCAAAATCTTGACCCTCCTTACACCCTCCGCTTCAATCTTAAAAGAACCGTCAGGTAAACGATTGGCTGAAGTGATACGGCCAATCGTGCCGATTTTAAACAAGTCCTTGGGGCTGGCATTATCATGCAGATTTTTTTGGGCAACAAAGATAATTTGACCATTATTGGCAGATAGAGCCTGCTCCAAAGCGACAACCGATTTAGGCCTTTGCACCACAAGAGGCATAGCAATACGAGGGAACAAAGCAACATTTTTTAAAGCCATTAAAGGCAACTCGTTATTGGAGAAATTATTGTTTGAAATCATGATAGCCCTATTTTAACAATTAGCAGTCTCGTGTCAAGACTGCTAACGTAAGCTGCAGAAGTCCACAGACCCCTTATCTCCCGATATTGCAAACCAAAGTCACTCCCCAACATAACCCGGCTTTTTTGGAGATTCAAATTCTTTTTCAATAAGTCCATTAAGTTTGGAGACGAGTTCTTTCGGATCACTGCTGAAAACAACCTTGCCCGAACCATGCTTATGCGGATCCTTAATGTTTTTTAATAAACGCTCAATTTCTGCAGTGGCTCCGCCGGTTTCGGTTAAAACTCCGATCGGCTTTTGATCTTCCAGCGCAATTGTAAACTCGTTGAGAGTGCCAAAACCTCCGCAAGAAATAATAACCGCGTCGGCTGTTTTGGTTAAAATCAAATTCCTGCCGGAGTAGTTAAAGCCGGTATAAATAATAAAATCAAAATAGTCCGTCGGAAGATGGTAAGATCTGACATGTTCGGCATAGGTAGCCGCCGGAGAAATACCAATACTGACTCCGCCCTCTTCTTTGGCGCCTTTTGCCGCCGCATATGGTGCACCGGTAGTGGCGCCGGTAATCAGTATCCCTCCCTGCCTGACAATTTCCCGGCCCACCTCTTCGCTTTTCTCTAAAACATTTGATGAACAAACGTCACAATTCTTGCCGTCCGTATCACAAGTACCTATATCCGCCGAACCCGATACTACAAATTTGTATTTCA
>DATDTF010000018.1:0-3143 GCA_036517795.1 Minisyncoccota bacterium | reverse complement strand
GAGGCCTCAGGGATGTCCGCTGTGGCGGCCATAACCCGCTCAAAAAATATCATATCAGCGTTTAAAAATTTTTCTGTATTTTTGAACTGCTGATAAGCGGGTTGGGATATATGATTTTTGAAACGAGTACGCTTCATGGATGGGGCCGTTTGCGGGAGTGCGCATACGCAGTGAGAAAATCATATATCCCAACCCGCGTTGCCATAAAAAATAAAAAACTCCCGGTCGAATGACGGGGAGAATTTTTTCTCCATGGAGCTGCGCAAAGAGTTGCATGTTTTAGCTTACGGATCAAAGCTTGAAAACGTCATTCCAAAACATTTTAAAGTGTTAAGGAATGGAGAGAGAATTTGTTTTTAAGTTTCAGATCCGGTTGAGACATCAACTCCTCCGCAGCTCATTGGAGAAAAGTGAATCTATTTTAGTGATGATGAGTTGTTGTGTCAAGAGAGTTTGGGTGTTGATAAGTTTTGTTTTTTATTTTGATGATTTTATTTTTTGTGAAATTTATCCAGCCACCATTTTTTGAAGAGTGGCACTGTCAATGTGGATAAAACAAAAGCTGTGGCTGGAACGATGGCATTTACAAATGGTTTTGGCAGTCCGGCAAAAAAGAAAAATGTTACTACAACAATATATGTCAAACATAAAATAATAATTTTTCTGGTCCAACTGGTTTCCCAGGCTTTGTCCGTTTCTACTCGCTCGTTGCGTTTCTTAATCTCGTTTATTTCTAGTTGTATTTCTTTTAAATTTGGCATAATTTTTCATTAAATTATTTTTTTCTTTTTGAACCAGTTCACCAAAAATAATATTCCGATCAAAAATACCGGTCCGGAAATTATTAGAGACCATGATGTTATGTCCTGCTCAAACCGGTTCATTATTAACAAAGTAATATATAGCAATCCTGCTAGAATAAAAGCAATACCGCCGACAATTTCACGCTTCCAGGAAATTGCAATAATTCCAGCTAATATAAATACCGGGATATTGTGCATAAATAATCCCACGGCTAATTCCCACCATTTTAATTCCGGAGAAATAACATCCCATGAAAATATCGATAAAAAAAGTACGAATAAAATTGATAGAATTCTTGGCGCCCAGTGGATAAATTTATTTATTTTATTTTGCATATTTATTTAACAGCGGTGTTTTTAATTTTTTTAATTTCAATCGGACAGAGATCCCTCGTCGGTGCGAACCTCGCTCGGGATGACAATTTGACGGTACGATAATTTATTCACTGAATTATACTCCTAAAGGCTTGATGTTATCAAATATTATCAAAAGGAAAATGGCTAATTTTAGCCAAAAAATCTGTAGACAAGTACTATTGACAATAGCTAAAAAACAAAAAACATTCATAATAATTATAAATGTTCTTATTATTTTTTCCAAGAATGGTGCTCGCCTTGATTAAAATAATTTAATCAAGGCGAGCACCATTCTTGGTGCCGCCCGTTGGGTCAGAGGATGGGGATTCGGGGTTCGTAGCGCGGATTCCAGAACATGAAGGTGAGAGTGAACGAGTACTCGCCGGGCATCGCTGACTCGGATGTAGACATCATCCTGATATCCGGCTGCGGATGCTTTTTCCTCCACTCTTCGAACTGCAACCCCACCATGTGTTTTGCCTCTTCAGAGTCATGACTCGTATTGGTCATAATTACCAGTAAAAGCATACTCACCTCCTCGTGAATCGGGCAGTTAGATATATAGTTATCACATTAAAGTGTTTTTGTCAAACTGTGGATAAGATTTCGCAATTTCCATTATTTTGCCGTATTTTAGCTAAAATTGGGCTGAATAAGATGAGATACATCGTAGACACTTTTACTCCTCCAAAAGGATGCCGTCAGGCATCCAAACTGGTAGGATAAAGGCTGTTACTCATGTATCTCATCCGGTTATGGTTTACGAACAATACCGACAGGTTAAGTCGACTGTAAAGTTTAAAGATAAATATGACCGCTGGCGAGCGGTTGGCAAGGTGTTAAAACTAAGCAAAGAGGCTCTGTGTCGGTTGGAATGGATCATCTTCTACGAGACCAAAGCCAAGAAAGATGCTGCACTGGTCTGCCGACATTTTGGCATCGGTCGAAGCACCTTTTACAAATGGCTAAACTGTTTTGTTGAATCTAATTTACGATCACTGGAAACCAAGAATCGTCGACCCAAAACAGTTCGTTCCAGGCAGGCGGTAGCCTGCAAAGACAGTCGTGTCATCGCACTACGCAAGCAGTATCCCTACTTTGGCAAAAAGAAGATTGCCGTCTTGTACAGAAGACAATACCGAGAAGAAATTACAGATTGGTATGTACAAAGAGTAATTGAACAATTTCGTTTGTACTTTAGAAAGAAACCAAAGCACTACACTCGGCGTAAAAGCAGTATTGTAAAGAAAAAGATTACTGACTGTGAAAGAAAACCGGCGACCGGTTTTCTTATCCATTTGGATACGATCGTATTGCATCTGTCTGGAGTAAAAAGATATATTGTCACCGGGTTAGATGAACACTCTAAGATTGCCTACGCCAGAATGTATACCAGCCACGGTTCAAACGCCGCTAAGGACTTCTTTCAAAGGTTGTACTATCTGTTGGAAGAAAAGGTAGAGCATGTTCATACGGACAACGGTTCTGAATTTCACAAACACTTTGACAACGCCTTGCAGGCGTTGTCATTAACCCACTGGTGGAGCAGACCAAGAACACCAAAGGATAATCCTTCCAATGAGAGATTCAACCGCACTCTGAAAGATGAGTTTCTAAGCTGGGGCAACTTCCATCCTGACACCACGATATTTAACAAAAAACTAACCGATTGGTTAGTTGAATACAACTCTATTAGACCCCACGAAACACTGAATTATTTGACACCGTTGGAGTTTGCGGAAAAAACTATGCACTTGTCTACGATGTGGTCATCCTGTACAAACTCTTGACTTTTTAGTCGGCCGGTGCTATAGTATAAACACTTTAAAACGGCCGAAAGGCTGTTTTAAAAAACTCAAAATCCGTTCGAAGCGGATGAAGTCCGCCTTTAGCGGATCTCTAAATTCATACTAATATGATAGAAAAAATTAAAAACTACTTTCTTGGTTCTTATGCTGAGATGAAAAAAGTAACTTGGCCAAC
>DATDTF010000017.1:0-4715 GCA_036517795.1 Minisyncoccota bacterium | reverse complement strand
GCGTCGGACTGTCGCCGCCGAACTGCAAAAGAGATATATTCGCCAACCCTGATCATTAGTCATGCCGGAATTACCAGAAGTGGAAACAATTGTCAGGGGGCTTAATAAAAAAGTCATAGGTTTGAAAATTACTAATGCTTGGACAGATTGGCCGAGAACGATTAAGACCCACAATTTGAAAGATTTTGTCCGAGAGACTAGGGGTCTTAAAATTTTGCGTGCTCATCGAAGGGCCAAATACATTATGCTGGATTTATCTGGAGGTAAAACGCTTATCATACATCAAAAAATATCCGGACACTTGCTTTATGGAAAATGGAAGATGATTGATGGAAAACCGGTGGCTGATATTGAGGGGCCGATAAAAACGGACCCGTACAATAGATTTATCCGCTTTATTTTATATTTTAACAATGGCTACATGCTGGGACTTTCTGATGTCAGAAGATTTGGAAAAGTTTTTTTGGGCGAAACCGAAAAAATTGAGAATATAAACGAGATTGGTAAACTGGGCCCAGAGCCTTTGGACAAAAGTTTTACCCTTAAAAAATTTAAAGAGTTGATGAAGAGAAAAAAGGGTTTGGTTAAAAAAGTTCTTATGGACCCTTTCGTTATTGCCGGTATCGGTAATATTTATGCGGACGAAATACTTTGGTATGCTAAGATTTTACCGCTTAGAAAAACAGAGGAACTGACAGACAGGGAGCTTGGCGCCATATTCAAAAACATGGGTCTTGTCTTAAAGAAAGCTATTGCGGCAAAAGGCGACAGCCAGCAGGATTACAGAACGATTGAAGGAAGGTTCGGCACTTACCAGAATATGGAACGGGCCTATCAACGTACCGGAGAAAAGTGTTTTAGGAGAGACGGGGGAGTGATAAAACGCGTTAAGATGAATAACCGTTCGGCTCACTTTTGTCCGATTTGTCAAAAGTAGTAAAATGTTTACATGGGAATTTTTGACGACTATTACGCCAGTCTGACTAAAAAAGAAAAACGGCAAGTGCGCAAGCAAGAGAGAGAGGCGGAGATGGCTGCTATCAGGAGGAATAGGGTCTTGAGAAGAATCTTTTTTTGGACTATTTTTGCTCTGCTGGCTTTAACCGGCGGTTATTTGCTTATAAAAATCGCCAACCAGAATCCGTATAGGCCTTAATTTGACAATATATTTAAGCTTTGTTAGTGTTCACATATCAACCGTAGAAAAGAGGCGGAGCCCATAAATTAAAGTAAGCGGGCCTAAGACCTCTTTGAGGTGTAGCTTTTAGACTTTTGGGGTCTAAATGGTCGATCTACGGTTTAAAACGTAGATTTTTTTATGAAAACTAAGGCACAAAAAAAGGAAACTTTAGGCAAGTTATCACAAAAAATACCGACATCCGGGGTTCTTATTTTCACTTCTTTTAGCCGAGAGGGGGAAAAGGGCCTGTCTGTGGCCCAGATGAGGAATCTTAAAAGGACTCTGAAAAGTATAGGGGCAGAATACCTGGTTGCTAAAAAGAATCTGATTAGAATTTCAACAGAACGTTCCGGTGTTTCCAGTTTGGTGGATGTCTCCAAGTTTGACGGCTCGGTCGGTCTGGCTGTCGGTGGCAAAGAGATGGACAGTATTGTTTTGTCAAAAAATGTGTACGATTTCTCTAAAACTAACCCGGTTTTTAAGATTCTGGGAGCTGTAATTGAGAATAAATATCTGGACGCAGATACGTTTAAAGAATTTGCCAAGTTGGGGTCAAAAGAGATGTTGGTTGCCAGATTTTTGGGTATGATGCAGTATCCGATAAAAAATCTTTTAGTTTTGTTAGCAAATATTAAAAAGTAATAAATAAAAACTTATGGCAAATCAAGAAGAGTTAATTAAACAAATTGAAGGCATGACGGTTCTGGAGCTTTCCGAGTTAGTGAAAGCTTTGGAAACTAAATTTGGCGTTTCAGCGGCCAGTTTTGCGGCTCCGGCAGCGGCAGCAGCCGGCGGTGAAGGCACGGCGGCGGCTGGTGAAGAAAAAAGCGCTTACGATGTCATATTGAAAGAGAGCGGGCCTAACAAGATTCAGGTTATAAAGATAGTCAAAGAGTTAACCGGCAAGGGCTTGAAAGAGGCCAAAGATTTAGTTGATGGCGCTCCAAAACCCGTAAAAGAAGGCGCTAAGAAAGAAGAAGCGGAAGAAATTAAGAAAAAACTGGAGGAAGTTGGCGCAGTTGTTGAGCTTAAATAGAGTTCAAAGAGCGAGATAAAAAAACACCCCCATTGGGGGTGTTTTTTTATTCTAAGCTTATTCTCCAAATCTGGCCTTCGCCGGATATGAGGTAGAGAGCTTTGTCCCCCAGAGCCACGTCTTTTATAGAGTCAAATTGAGTAACTTTGAAAGTTAAAGCTAGGGAACCGGTAGTTTTGTCAAAAACTCGGATTTTTTTGTTGCCCAAGTCTGCTAAATAGAAATAACTGGAGTCTTTGTTTGTTAGTAATCTAGAGCCTTCGCTAATTTTAAGGTTCAAATTAATCCGACTCTCTTCTTTGGCTTTAAAATATTTTACAACTGTGCCGTCGGCTTGCAGTACATAAACATTGCCGTCAACAGCTATACTAATTCCGTTTCCTTCGGTTAACCCGCCAAGCCAAAGCTGTTTTTGGATTCCACCAGTGGTTATGTCCGGGTATTTATAAATCGCAGCTTCTGCCAACAGGTACAGATTGCCCTCATAAAGCGATGCGTCTTTGGCTGTTTCCGGTTCTTTTAAACTGAAAGTTGAATATTTTTTAGATTCAAGATTTAAAATGCCTGTTTGATTGGAGCCATTATACAAAGAGAAGTGTTTATCAGACAGGAAGGCAAAAGGTGTCTCCATGTCGACACGGGAAGCCAGTTCAATTGGGTTTTCCGGAGTTACTTTATAAATCTTTTGGTCTGCGCTTGTGGCCACTAATTCTCCGCTGGCGGAAACTGCCAGTTTTTGGAATTTATTCAAAAGATCATTTACTAAAAGTTCCGGCTGGCGGGAACTTACTAAGTCTAGTTTATCAAGGAGAGCGTTGATTTTGATTTTAATCTCATCAACTTTCTTGTTGGTCTCTTTGATTGAAGACAGTGAGGTTAGTGATAGGGCGAGCAACTCTCTGGCGGAGCCGTTTTCGTTTTGGGTGATCTTTGTTTCCGCCAGCTTGACGTTTTCCTTAGCGGTGTTGAGGGTGCTTTTATTGGCGCTAGGTATTAATGAAGAAAGTTTGAAGAGTCCAAATGCCAAAAAAGTTACAAAAACGACTGCTGCTCCGGCTTTTAAGAATTTTGCCGCTTGTGTATTGTTTGGCAGTCTTTGTCTTGAAATTTTTTCACTGATTTTTCCGAAAATATTTTTTCTCTTTACCATAGACATTTCAGAAGAAATAATTGTTGCTGATTCGTTGTTTGTGCTGATGTTTTGTTGGGGTGCGGGATTTTTAAGTTCGGCTGTCTCCGCTTCCTGATTTAGCGTTGCGCCTTCAGTACCGGCTTTGGTCGAGCTGGCATGGGGTTTGGTGTGGTTGGGCGTTGATTCGGGAGACTCGTTTTCAGCGATGGCTGTCAGTTTGGGAATGACTATGTCATATGCGCTTCTGATAGGAATTTCTGATTCTTTGACTTTTTTTATCTCAATATGGAAACCGCAGCAAGGGAAGTTCTTGGTAGACTGGTGTATTGAGGCGAGCTCGGCAACAAAGTCTTCCTGCCCCTTCTGAACCAGATGCGCCTTGATGGCCTTGTCTCTGGCAGTTATTTGTCTGCTCGGGTAAGTGGCAAAAATTTTGTCTCCCTCCTTAATCTTGCCGGAGACGATATTGGAGAACTGTTTTTCATCGGTGGTTTCTCTGTTAAAAAGGTCAACGTTGTTGAGTATGTCTATCATCTCCCCTGAACGGGCCAGAAGTATTTTAAATTTGCCAAGCTTGGATATGAAAATATTTTCACCGGCAATTGAAACCAACCCCAAGTTTATTTTTAAATCTTTGTTTTGAAAAAAGTCTTCCAGGACATCGTTTAGTTTTTTCAGAGTCATTTCAAAGGCTTTTTTGGGATCTTCGGCGGCAGAACCATTTTCAGAGTAGTATTCTCTTTTAGCCAAGGAAGAAATCAGGTTCAAGACATAGGCCATGTTTTCCGTTCCATACTTTAAGTGGCCCACCACAAAAAGGTATCCTAGGTGTTTGTCTTTTTTGTCGTGCGGACCGTATTCAAAACTGTCAAAGTGAGTATTCGGCTCATCGGCTTTGAACAAAATCTCTTGCGAAGCGGGCTTTAAAAAGATTTTTTCCATGGTTGAATGTTGATAACTAATATGCTAAAAGAAGCATATATTAAGATTAGCTTAAGTATATTTTTTATTAATCAACATGTCAAAAAAGGTGTTGGAAACTCTTTTCAACTCTAGGGCCCGAGTCAGGCTTCTTAGGTTTTTATTCCGCAATTATCCGCAGACTTTTACCATAAAAGAAATCTCCAAACATCTCTCGGAAGACAGGGACTTAATCAAAAAAGAGGTCTCTAAGTTGGAACAGATAGGTCTGTTGGTTAAAGATAAAAAATCGTAAAGATGAAAAAGAAAAAACAAAAGCCAAGAGTGAAACTCAAACGGCCCAAACCCAGAAAGGTTAAAAAAATCGTTGTACATAAACCAAAAGACAATGGACAGCCGAAGTTTGGCTTGAACAGGGATTTTCAATTTATTCAGGAGTTGAGGGA
>DATDTF010000016.1:0-3773 GCA_036517795.1 Minisyncoccota bacterium | reverse complement strand
AATAGAAGACATCATAAACGAGCCGATGATCATGAAATAAAATTCATCGCGTTCACCATCGGTTCTGTCCATAAACTTTGACAAAGGAACAGTCGTTAAGGTTCTGGCAATCCAGTAGAAAGTCGTAGCCAAACCAACCACCTTTAATGTACTGCCTTCAATATTCTGTAAAATAAAAATAGCGAAAATTGGCGATAGAAGACCAAAGGCAAAATTCAGGGACAAATCAGATAAAACTAATTTTTTAATTACTCTGTTTACCATAGTAATGCGTCAATATCGGCAAACTAACCTGTCTGCCGATATTGCTCTGCCGACGTTCTTACGTTCGTAGTGGTCAGACGAACTCTTAGTAATATTATAACAAAAATAAAAAAAGCCGCTACAAGCGACATTTATATGTTACTTAAGAGTTTGTCAAACTGCCATGCTCGTCACAACCTCGGTTTTCAATTTCGGAGGTTAAGAGATTTCGGATTTCGTCAGCCTACTTCACTGAACTTTTGGAAAACCGAAACCGGTTGAGTCGTCATCTCCCAGTCCATCCAAATCAAGGGAGTTAAGATGCAGAAAGTTGCGAAGAGAAAGGGCGGGATTCATCTCCAAAGCAAAGAGCGGCCAGTGTTTTGCCGCTAGACCCGTAACAAAAGGCGCAGCCATAGATGTACCGGAAAGAATGGCGTAACCACCGTTTTTCCAAGTAGATTCAATATTTACTCCCGGTGCGGCAAACTCCACATCCTGTTCCTCAACCACAAAAGGCAGGGTCTGGGAATTGACACCTCTTGAACTCCAATCCGGTATTGCGAAACTCACACCAAAAGCCCCAACTCCGACAACTTCTTTCTTGGCCGCCGGATAATCAATGCTTGCAAAATAGGGTCCGTCATTACCACCAGCGGCAATAACTAAAACACCTTTTGAGGTTGCATAATTTATAGACTCGCTTATAAGTGAAGATTCCTTATCAGAACCTAAACTAATGTTGATTATGTTAACTCCGCTGTCAGCCGCAGTATTAATAGCCGAAGATATGTCGTCGGCATAGCAAGAACCGTTCAGACCGCAAACTTTAAATACATAAAGAGATGACTGTGGAGCCACACCAAAGATACCCAGACCGTCAGCCCCTCCATCGGCTGCAACAATTCCCGCCACATGGGTACCATGGCCGTTTTTATCTTCACACTTGCCGTCAACTACCGGAAAGCGAGAGTTTGTAAAATCCTTACACTGAACAATCCGTTTTTTAAGGTCGGGATGAGTAGCCGTAATTCCGGTATCTAAAACCGCAACTCCCACGCCTTCGCCGCCTGATGTTTTGTATATCAAAGGGTCTTTATAAATATATTCTATACCCCATGGAGTCTGATCACCTGGAACAATACGCGTATTTGAACCCGCCTTAGCTTGAGGCAAAGTTTCCACAGCTTCTTCCGGTAAAATCTGCAAAACGGGAACCGACTCAATGGTTACACCAAGCAATTTACCGAAGCGTATTTGCCAGTCATTCAAATCAGCAGTAAAACCGTCTTTAAACTCATGCCTAGCGTTGTAGGCATTCTTCCAAAATTGACTGTTTGACTTTATAAAATAACGCCCGCCCTCAACAGCTCCAACAGAAAAAGGCACCAGCATCGCTAGAGCCAAAAAGCCACTAAAATAAAGACCTTTAAGACCTTTCATAACTTTGAACTCATTATACCAGAATCCACCAAAAATTCTAGTAGATATCCACACGCCCCAATGCCGATGTTGCACTTGTCTTTGACATCCCCGCGCCTTTGGCAAAGTCCCTTTTTACTTTATCCTAGCTGACGTTTGCTAAAGCTCGGCAGTGCAATATCGGAAGATAATTAATTTACTTTATTCTTTAGTTTATTTTTATTCATCCTCTTCCGTCAAGATACCATTTAAACCATCTCTAATTTTTTCAGTCCATTCCTTGATTTTTTGCTGAATAAACAAATAACGGACAAAGTACCTTTTAAGTAAGACTTTTATTATATATATCAAGGCAATAGCAATGGCCAAAAAAATCAGAAAGAGGGTAAAGTCTTTAATAAAAGAAAAGAAAATTTTGAAACTTTCAGCAAAAAAATAACCGATAAAAACTGTCATAAATACCCAGCCTATGGAGCCGTATAGATTATATTTAAAGAATTTCTTGAGGTTATACTTTAAAGAACCGGATAAAATCATAGTCGCAATTTCCAGACTGAAAGTAAATTTGGCAAACATAATCGCACGACCGCTATATTTTTCAAAGTATTCCTGGATTCTGTTTATAACCTGATGACTTAATTTGTTTTTATGGCCCCACTTATCCAGAGCTTTCGCTCCACCAAGATATCCGACAAGATACCAGCCACAGCCGTTTAAAAAATGAGCAAAAATTAAAATAGGCAAAATAACCCAGAGATTGATCTGCCCGCTTGAAGCAATAAAACCGGCCAAGACAAGAACGTTCATTCCTTCAATAAGCCCACCCAAAAACAAGAAGAAGTATTTATAAGAAATCAGGTAAGGAGCGTGGTCTTGTAAAAAAATTAGAAAACTTTCCATAATTTTGGTTAGCTTGGTTTAAGTCCCATATCTGCCATTAAACCCAGAGTCAGCCAAAGGATGATTTGACCTTGTTGGATAGTCCAGAGAAAGTGGTCAAACAACCCAATGACTAAAATTGAGGAAAAAAAGATTAGAAAAGAAAGGTGATATAACATTTTAAGTTCAGTCTTTTTAGTATAGTGCCATATCAAAAAGAAAACAAAAGCCAAAAAAGCGGCAAGACCCAGAAATCCTGTTTCAGCGGCAATCAAAAGATAGATGTTGTGTACCGGCTGATAAAGGTAGTTTTCATCAAAGTCAAAGCTAGTCAGCATATGCCAGACAAACTGACCTGTTCCCAGACCCAAAATTGGCTTTGAGACGGCTTCAGCGCTTGCCAGCTTGTTATAGAAGATTCTTTCTGACACTGCCAGTTCTTTCTCCGATAAACTTATTCTTGAACTTACCTGAGGCCAAAGCAAAAAAGAAAATGCCAGAACAACCAAACAGGAAACAGCGGCTAAAAAAAGCACGCGCTTTTTAAAAATGGAACTGATAGGATAACTTTTTCTTCTTAAAGAAACGAAAGCCAGCCTTATCGCTAGGCCGACAATCCACAAACCGATTGCCACTCTGGAAAAAGTCAAAAGAAAAGCCAAGAGAATAGGGGCATAGATTAAAAATATTGCCCACAACGGCCGCTCTTTTTTCTCATATAAATACCAAAAATAAAAAGCAAAAATAGCCACAAACAGCCAAGCCGCCAGAATGTTGGGATGAGGCAGTGTGCCATAAGCCCTTAAAAACTTTTCGTCTCCAAAAAGCACCACAGCCACGCCGCTAAAGTTAGTCTTTAAAATAGATTCGCCCAACATTTTCAAGCCAAGGCTGTGCTGAAAAAAAGACTGGGCAATGGCCAAAGCAGACTGAAAAAGGCCGGAAGCTATGATTAAAATTAAAATATGAGCCGGTTTTAACAAATTTTTTAAAGCAAAACGGAAATAATAGAAAAGAAACAAAAACTCCAAAATCTTCAAAAAGTTATACAAACTTAAACTTTTATTGCCGGCGGCTAAAACAGAAAATCCGGAAATCGCAACGAAAATAACCAAAGAAAAGTCGGCAAAATTCGGTTTTATCAAAGAGGGAAACTTTTTTAAAGACCAGAACAAAAACAACAGTAATATAAGCAAATCTGTGCCATAAACAAAAACCGAAGTCCATTC
>DATDTF010000015.1:0-5429 GCA_036517795.1 Minisyncoccota bacterium | reverse complement strand
GTGAAGGCAGGTTTTTTGATGAAGCGGTTAAAGGTAGCGGTTTTAGGTACAAAAAAATCGTTGCCGGCAAACTGCGGAGGTATTTAAGTTTAGAAAGTTTTTTGGACCCTTTCAAAATGATACTCGGTTTTTTTCAGTCCTTTGGGTATCTTTTTTGGCTGATGCCGGATACGGTCTTTGCTAAGGGCGGTTACGCTACTTTTTTTCCGGCTCTGGCTGCCAAATTATTTTTCATACCAATTTATGTTCACGAGTCTGACTCGGTGCCGGGTATGACCAATCGCTTTATCGGCAGGTTGGCCAGAAAAGTTTTTGTTTCTTTTGAGTCGGCTAAAAAATACTTTTCTCCGGAGAGGGTTGAATTAGTTGGCAACCCTATTCGCACGAGCCTTCTGAACGGCAGTAAAGAAGAGGCGCTTTCTTTTTTTAATCTTTCGTCTTCTTTGCCGACCGTTATAATTTTGGGCGGCAGTCAGGGCGCCAAAAAAATAAATGAGGCTGTGTTGAGTTCAATTTTTCAATTGACCAACGACTTTCAAGTTATACACCAATGTGGAGATTTTAATTTTAAAGAGGTTGGCAAGGCGGTTGAAGAAATTAAATCCGAGCAGGTAAAAAACAGGTATAGACTTCACCCGTTCTTTAGTGACAAAGAACTTTCCTTAGCCTATGCCTTGGGTGACATTTTCGTCTCTAGGGCTGGGGCGAACTCTATCTTTGAGGTTTCCGCCTTGGGTAAACCTTTGGTTGCCATACCGATTAAAAGTTCCGCCTCTAATCATCAACACTTAAACGCTGTTGAACTTTTAAAATACGGAGGAGTTTTAATCGAAGAAGACAACTTGATTACCAGCGTTTTGGTAAATGAGATTAAGGAGGCTTACCAAAAAAGGGAAGAACTTGGGCAAAAAATAAAATCTTTTGCCAAACTGGATGCCGCCGACAAAATCGCGGCTGTATTGACTCAAAATCTATAGTATTGTATAATACTCAATCTCTTTGAAAACCAAATAGGGGACAGTAATAATGATAGAGTTTAACCCTGAACTGGAGCATGACCCGGAACTAGACCGTCCGGCGGCTAAAAACATAAAAGATTACGCGGCAAACCTCAAGAGAATGTACCAAGCCCTTTACCGGGTTTGGGCGGAGTTGGTCAGCAAAAAGGGCAAGTCTTTTGTCCTTCTCATGCTTATTCCACTTTTCGTTATTTGTCTTATCGGCGTTCTCACGCCAATAGCCATTAAAACTATTTTTGATGGTGTTTTGGAAAGCATCAACAAAGCCGACGGCTTTAACAGTCAAATTACAAAAGGAGTTTTGTTTTTAGCCGGACTGTTTGTGTTATCTGAAATAGCGCAACTCTTAAAAAGGAGCGTCCGTGAATATATTTTTGACGAAAACAGCCGTTCTTTGAGGCAAACGACGAATACTAAGTTTTTTGAGAAGTCTCTTGGCGAACATATTACTCAAAATCGTCTGCTTAATGAGTCTTCAGTCAAAAAAGGTTATGAACGAGTTGAGGCCTTTGAAAAAGTGATGCTGTTTCATGGCATTGAAAATACCACGAACGTTTGTCTGGCTTATCTGGCGATATGGTATCTGGGCTGGTTTCTCGGCTTGATTGCTACGGCCATGCTGCTTATTTTTCTGGCTTGGTCTTTGTTTCTTAACAACAAAGTGATGGAGGTTTGTCTGCCCTTGGACAAGTATTGGAATTTTTTAAGCCGTTATCAGTCCGAAAGATGGCGTTTTGTCCAGAGAGTCAAAAGCAACGCTAAAGAAGAAGAAGAGATTAGAAATATTAACGCATTCTACGAAAAAACAATAGAAAAAGATTTAAAATTCTGGTTGTGGGTTATAAGACAGATTTCTTGGCGCGCCATAGCAAATCATTTGATTCTTGTCGGAGTTGTTATTTTCGGAGTTTTGCAGGTTATTGCCAAATCCATAACCTTAGGAGCGCTGTACCCGATAATAAACTATACCCAAAAAATAACAGACGGCCTTTACCAGTTGAGCGACTTGGAACACGAGATTAATTACTGGTCGCCCTCAATTATTACTTTCCAAAGAGCGCTTGATAAGCCAAAAAAGTTACCTTCCCCCGAAAATCCAGTAGTCTTAGACAAAAACTCCCCTTGTCTGGTTGAATTTCTAGATGTCGGCTACCAATTTCCCCCAAGGACCGAACTCGGAGATATCAGTCTTCCTGCTTTGCATCGGATAACCTTCTCCATTAAGCCGGGAAAAAAAGTGGCGCTTATCGGGCAAAGCGGAGCCGGCAAGACTACATTGATGCAGTTACTGCTTCGTTTTATGGACCCGACTTCGGGCAAAATTTTGATTGATGGTTTTGACTTGCGCGACGTTAAGACCGAATCCTGGATGAAGTTGGTTGGTTATATCCCTCAAGAAGCCCAAGTCTTTAGTGGGACATTTAGAAGCAATCTTCTTTATGGATTGTCTGACGAAGAAGCGGCCAAGATTTCAGACAGTGAGTTGTGGGAAGTGGTCAGGAATCTTCAATTGGATTTGGGCACAAGGCTTACTAATGGTCTTGATACCGAACTTGGCCATTATGGCATTGACTTGTCTGGCGGACAAAAACAGCGTCTTATGATCGGTGCTGCGGCATTTAAAAAACCCAGATTTATGGTGATTGATGAAGCCACAAGTTCCTTGGATGCTACGACGGAAAAATTAGTTCAGAGCGGACTGGAAACTGTTTTGGGGCCCAGTGTTGGGGCTTTAATAGTTACTCACCGTTTGCCAACAGTCAGAAAGCTCTGCGATGAGTTTGTTATGATTGACACAGTTAACGGCCATGGTGGCGAAGTCATCGCTATCGGTGAAAGCTTTGAGGAGCTGGCAGATAAAACCGATCGTTTCAGAAAATTAGCTGCGGATCAGGACATTGTTCTTTAGTTTAGTAATTTTTTAAAACACCTCTTTTATGTGGGGTGTTTTTTGCTTTTCAGGGCTACCTTGCTGTGGCGCCGATTCGTCAGACTCATCGGCATCTCACCTATTATTTAACCCTTTCAGGGTTGTCTGGTTGTGGCGCTGACAATAAGAATTGTCAGCATCTCATCTATGATTACGCCCTTTCAGGGCTACCTTGTTGTGGCGCCGAATCGAAAAACGATTCGGCATCTCAACAATTTTATTTACCCCTTCGGGGTTATCTTATTGTGGATAAGTTTCATTAGTAATTTAAGGCTTGTTGTGGATATAATTAAAACTGGGGTCGTGGTTGTTTAAGACAGCCTAAATTAAATTTTAAACCTAAAAAATATGTGGACTTGGATTTTAGTTATAGTAGTTGTGGTTGCCGTTTTGGCTTGGTGGATGATGAAGAAGGGCAAAAAATCAGACAGTGGAATGTCTGGTGGAAATATGCCGATGGGCGGTGGCCAAATGGGCGGTGGAATGTAAGAAGTAAACCAGTGAAGTCTATAAACTTCTTTATTTCTGAAGTTGCAAACCGAGGTTATCTTAACTGGAGAAGTCTGGCAACCTCTTAAGTAAGCTAAAGAAGTTTTCAAAACTCCGTTTGAAAACGGGGTTTTGTTTTGGTAAGATTATGTGATGGCTTGGCAGGTTCTTGGTTTTCAAAAAAATAAGGTATTCTTTGAAAAAATTACCCAGAACGGTGAGATTGGTCATGCCTATTTGTTTACCGGCCAAGAGATGATAGGCAAGAAAATGTTTGCCTTAGACCTAGTGGACCTGGTCAATAACTCCAAAGTTGAATTTGGGAATAATCCCAGCCTTTTGCTCTTAGAAGGTGAAAACGGAATCTCAATAGACCAAGTCAGAGATCTTAAAAAGTTTTTAAGTTTCAAGCCTTACATCGGCAAATACAAAGTTGCTATTATAAATGACTGCCATCTTATGGCCCACGAGGCGGCCAACGCTCTTTTGAAGGTTTTGGAAGAACCTTCTCCTCATTCTTTGATTATCCTTATAACTTCAAATCCGAAATCTTTGTTGCCTACGATTTATTCCCGTTGCGAAGAAATTAGATTTGAGCCACACGCCTGCTCCAAGTTGCTCGGCTATTTAAAGGATTTGGGGTTGAGCCAGATTCAAGCAGAGTTTTTGGCCGATTTTTCCAATGGCCGTCTAGGATTGGCCTACAGATTGAAAGAAAATAACAACTTTAAAGAAATAAAAACAAAGCTGGAACAGTTTAATAAACTTTTAAAATCAGATATTAATGAACGGTTTAATTTTGCGGAAAAAGCCTTGAAAGATGAAGAGGGAAAAAACTTAGGCATGATGCTTCTGTATTGGATGTTTTATTTGAGGTCAGACTTGTCTAAAAATTTGAAAATAAACCGAGCGAAAGTTTTAAAAAACTTGCTGGAAGTAAATTATATTTTGTCCAAACCACAATACAATCATCGCTTGGCTTTTGAAAACTTTTTAATAAACTTATAATTACCAATCATTATGGACCTAAATCAGCACAAAAAAGAGTTTGATAAAATTTTGGAACATTTTAGGGTTGAGGCGGCTTCAATTCGCACGGGGCGGGCGGCATCTTCGTTAGTTGATGAAATTATCGTGGAGAACTACGGCGCCAGATATAAAATGAAAGAATTGGCGACTATTACTATTCCGGAACCTAAGACGATTTTGATACAACCGTGGGATAAAAGCGCTATCAGCGCTATTGAGAAGGCTATCAAATCCAGCAATCTCGGCCTCAATCCGGTTTCCGATGCCCAAGGCATAAGGCTGACATTACCGTCACTAACCGAAGAAAGGAGAAAAGAATTTATAAAATTGCTAAAGCAGAAAACGGAAGAAGCCAGACAGAAAATAAGGCATGTTAGGGGCAAGATCTGGGAAGACGTCCAAGAAAAAGAAAAGGCTCATCAGATAGGTGAAAACGAAAAGTTTAGAACAAAAGAAGATCTGCAGAAAATTGTGGACGAATATAACGAGAAAATAGAAGAAGCAGAAAAGAAAAAGGAAGAGGAGTTGTTGAGTTAAAAAACATGTTTACTGCTTTGATTTTCATCATTGTTTTGGGGGTGTTGGTGCTGGTTCATGAGTTGGGCCATTTTGTGATGGCTAAAAGGGCGGGGATGAAGGTGGAGGAGTTTGGTTTTGGGTTTCCGCCACGCCTTTTCGGTTTTAAAAAAGGGGAGACGGTTTATTCTTTAAATTTAATTCCTTTTGGCGGTTTTGTGAAAATTTTTGGCGAAGATGGATCGGAAGAAGCATTGAAAAGTTCAAGAAGTTTTTCCTCAAAAAAAGCCGGCGTTAAAGCTGTTGTGATTGTTGCCGGCGTGACCATGAATTTAATTTTGGCTTTTGTCTTGTTGTCGTTTGGCAATTTCTTGGGTTTGAGAGTTGGTCTAGCGGAAGGAAACACTAAGGCATCGGATTTGAAGATTCAGATTATACAGGTTGTT
>DATDTF010000014.1:0-12695 GCA_036517795.1 Minisyncoccota bacterium | reverse complement strand
GCCTGATAATCACTCATAAAATCGGCGGTGTGAGTTTCCCGATAAAGATTTTGCCCGGGCATCCAAGTCTCAATATCAACTTGTCTGGCATCCGGCCCACCCATATCGCCAGTACAAATCATAGTTACTCTGTATGGCAGTTTCAAAGACTGCATAAGATACTCTTGTATTGCTATAAAAAACTCCTGCTCTTTGACAGATGAGTCACTGGTGGTAAATGATTCCATCTCCACCTTATCAAACTGATGAACTCTCAATATGCCCTTTGTATCCTTGCCATAACTTCCGGCTTCCCGCCTGAAAGCCGTAGAAAATCCGACATAACGAATCGGCAAATCTTTTTCGTTTAAAGTTTGGTTTATGTGCAAAGGCCCGAGAGTATGTTCGGCACTGCCGACCAAATACAAGTCGTCGGAAGGAATATAGTAACGCTCCTCCTTCGGTTCAAGTCTTGCCATTTTCTGAAAAATATCCGGCCTTATCAGAACCGGAGGTACTACCGGCACAAAAGCTTTGGTGCTGATATCCAACTTTGCTGATTTAGCGATTTTTTTTAAAACTTTCTCATTAACTAAAACCGATAAAGCATGCTGAACCAAAGCAAACTCAAGCAAAGCGGCTTCGCCTTTCAAATAGTTGAACCTTGTCCCACTGACAATTCCAGCATGCTCAACATCCAAAATATTCAACTGTTGTCCCAATTCCCAGTGTTCTTTCGGCTTAAAACTAAATTTTGGGATTTTGCCCCATTCACGCAAAACTTTGTTGCCGCTTTCATCCGGTCCGACCGGAGTATCTTGCGAAGGAATATTTGGAACTTGGAGCATAATTTCTTCAAACTCTTTTTCAATATGACCAATCCCCTCCTCAAGAATCTTAACTTCCTCTTTTAGCTTTTTGAGCTTTTCAAGTTCTACCGGAGATTTGGGTCCGCCGACTGACCCCTTGTTCTGTTCGCTTCTTTTTTGCTCTAGTTCTTGCAAAACATGTCTGCGCCTTTCATCTACAGCCAAAAGCTGGTCAATATCAACTTTGACCCTCTTTTTTTGAGCCGCTTCTTTAACCAACTCCGGATTTTGGCGAATGAATTTGATGTCTAACATGTTTGACTTTATTCTGAACGGGGTTTCATTATGGGAAAAAATACTGTTTCCCTCACCGGTTTGTCCAACAAAAAAGCAAAAAGTCTCTCCGAGTAGGCAAAGCCGGCAGTTGGTGGCATGCCGTATTCAAGAGCTTCAACAAAATCCTCATCCATTCTTTGAGCTTCTTTGTCTCCGGCTTCGCCCAATTTTGTCTGTTCTTCAAATCTCTGACGCTGATCCATCGGGTCGTTTAGTTCGGAAAAACCCTTACCCAATTCCGAACCGCAGGCAACAACCTGAAAACGCTCCACTCTTTCCGGGTCTTCCGGCCAACGCTTAGCCAATGGCTCTATATCAACCGGCGGTAAAATCAAAAATCCTGGCTCAATAAGATGGGGACGCGCTTTTTTCTTAAAAATCACATCAATTAACCTGCCTCTGCCCAAATGTTTTTCCACGTCAATATTCTGTTCTTGAGCATACTTTTTTAATTCTTTTTCAGAAGCATGGGCCAAGTCTAAACCGGTGTATTTCAGAAAAGCATCGTAATAATCTATGCGTTGCCACGGAGCAGACCAGTCAACCGTCTTGTCCTGCCAACTATGGACATAACCTCCAATAGTTTCTTTGACGACGTGTTTTGTCAGACGCTCAACAATTGACATGAGTTGCTTGTAGTCAGTGTAGCTCCAATACATCTCCATTTGAGTATAATCCTGAAGATGTTCACGATCTATGCCTTCATTTCTAAAAATTCTGCCAATCTCAAAAACTTTCTCAAACCCACCGACGTTTAAACGTTTGAGGTTTAACTCCGGAGAAATTCTTAAATATAAGTCTATATCCAAGGCATTCATGTGAGTTTTAAAAGGTTCAGCGTCGGCGCCTCCCGGAATTTTTTCCAGAATTGGGGTCTCAACTTCCAAGCCACCCTCTTTAAGCAGAAACTCGCGGGTGGCTTGCCAGAAGCGGGATTTCTTAATGAACAACTCTCGCTCATTCGGACTCATAATTAGATCCACATAGCGCAACCTCAACTTTTCTTCTGTGTCTTCAAGGCCATGCCATTTTTCCGGTAAAGGCAGTAGGGATTTTGTAAGTATCCGATACTTCTCAACCTCCAAGGTTCTCTCTTCTTTTTTTGTTTTAAATAAAAAACCGGAGACCTCAATAAAATCTCCGATATCCACGGTTTTAGAAAAAAGCTCAAAGTCATAGTCGCCAATGACATCTTTTTTAAAATAAACCTGAATCTGGCCGCTGGTATCCTGCAAATCTAAAAAAACCGAAGCGCCATGCTCCCGCTTAGCCATAACCCGGCCAACCAAAACTATTCTTTCTTTTTCTCTGGAAAGTTTTTCAAAACCATCCAAAGCCTGCCTGATTTCGTGCGTGCGCCAAGACTTGGCCGGATAAGGGTCAACCCCGGCTTTTTTCAACAACTCCAGCTTATCTAATTTTGCTTTGCGGATTTCGTCTAAAGACATGAAAACAGTATATAACAAGCTAAAACAAAAACAAAACCCCGCAGTGAATTTTAACTATGGGGGGTAAATAATAGAATGCAGTTAAACTGTCAGACCCTCACGGAGTATTCTGCCTAAATTTAAGCCAACTCCCAACATTTTTTTAATTTTACGCAGATTACGCCTGAACATCATTGTATCTGTCTCTGAAGCAACCGCCAGACCAAGAAGAGGAACGGTAACTTGCAGTATCCACAAAAAAATAAACATCCTCTTACTCCGCTCTAATGTCAAAAGATATAGCGCTTCAATTTCTTGTTCAGATAATTCCAGAATCTGCTCTTTGCTTAGTCCAAAATAAGCCCACACCAACTGTTCGAAAGCGAATGTCAAACATTTTTTTACTTCCGAGATTTCATTTACTTGGGCCGCGGTTAAATTTTTTCGCTTTATTTCCGTAATTTTAACAAATAACTGTTCTTTTGCAGTCGGTTTGACCAGGACTAGTGTTTCCATCTCTTAAACCTTTCTTTTGTTAAGTAACTTTATAACCTTATCGAACAAGGTAGCAATTTGTTGACAATAAGTCAAGTAAGTGCTAGTGTTACTTTTAACGAACCGGTTCGGTTCGAGTTCTTAAAAAAAGGAGAAAGCATTGAAAAATAAAACAAACAAGACGGTAACTTTTTTTGAATTGGCAAAGGGCGCGGTCGCCATTGGCACAGCCAAAGCGCGGGAAACTTTTGGCGAAGTCAAAGAGGCCCTAAAACTTGATTTGGGCAACGTTCTCCTGTCCACTTACCAGCGATACCGACAAGAAGGCTGGCCGGAAGACAGGGCCAAGAAAATGACTTTGGAATTGGCAAAAGGCCAACTTGAAAGCAGGATTGAAGAATTGGAATCACAGACACAGACGGAGAGACTTTAATGAACAGCCTGGTTAGGTATAACCGCGGATTGTCGCGGCGTTCATTCCAAAAATCTTCGTCCAGTCTGGGACTTAGTGATAATTTTAAAAAAAGCATGGAGAACATGCGTCAGGGAGCAGACCAGATTGAGGAGACTAAAGACCTTATCCGTATAGCGATTGACCCGACTAAACGGGGACAGGTAAAATTCAAGTTGGCTCGGCTTTTTCAAGCGCTGATTCCGCAACGTTTGCAACAATTTATGCCCGAGGGAATGTCCAAGCTTTTAACCGAAAACTTGGACCCTCTTCCAAAGATAAGCACCCTATTTCATCTTAACCTAAACACAATACAAGACTCGGCCGCAGAAATTATTGCAGAAGCAAGAACAAAAAAAGCCGATCTGGTTCAATTCAGAAAAGACATTGAGGCTGCCGATTTGGAAAAATGGGACCCGAAAAGACTTCAACAATTTGTTGCCGGCAGAAACAAGATTGACATCCGAAGAGAACTTTCTGAAGTCTTCAATGAGGAGCTCGGTCTGATTTCGGAAGAAGAGCGTGAAGCCCACAGACAAGAGATACTTGCTTCTCTATTGGTGGATGCTCAAAACACTGAAGAAGTGATAAAACTTCTTCGGATATGTGCCTCCGCTTGTGTTAGAGTTTTCAACCGAGCAAATCTGGCATATCACTCTTTTGAGAATGTTGTCCGACAAGCGGCAGTTTTCAGGGATGCCGTACAGGACATGGCTAGCCTGAACAGCTCAATGCTCATTGCCAAAGAATCCATCCTGATAACCGTGGATGGTTCAGTGCAGGTTCTGGAGGAGGTATTGAACTCCTTTGACGAAGCCGCCAGACATCAGGTTGCTTCCGGCGACACAATTTTAAGACTGCGGGAGGCCCAGTCCAGAATAGAGAGCAAAGTCTCTCAATTGTGTGCAACGATACGCACTAAAAACGACCAGGTTCTTGATGGCGAGTTTGAAGAAGTTGCTCCTCTCCTGGAACTATCTTCTAAAAATTAGTTGGCCATAACCCCCATTTTTTGGGGGATTTTTTTACCCACAAAGCCTTGACAGAATGTCAAGGCTTTGTTAGAGTGTTCGGTAAGTTTGAACATTAAAAATAGAGAAAAAACATGGATTTGGTGAAATCGACCCCGTTTGAAGAATTATGCAACAGAATTAATAAAAAAAATTCACTCAGAGACCTTCACGTTGGGATTTTGAAAGATATTATGCTTGCTTATTCATTTATGAGATGTGTGCTTGATCTAGAAAACATTCCGATAAGTTCAGAGGACATATACATAACAACTACTGAGATAACGAATAGATTGAAATCACCTTCACAAAAGTATCCCGAGGTAGATATGACCGTATATGTTTGGGATGCCAAATATGTTCGGGATGCCATAGCTAAAAAAAAGTCAGCTTACTTTAAAAACCAATTAAGACTTGACTATCTTTCTAGGATTAAGCTTCGCGGGTATAATTTTGAAGAGACAGATTCGCCATTTACCAGGATTGCTCTTCAGGAAAACCTATGGGACCCCAACAACCGGAGATTTGACCCGGAGAAACTGGGCGATTACGTCAAGAAATATAACTGGGCATTTCCGCCCAATGTTCAAGAACTTCTGGACGAAGTGCTTAAAGAAAAGGAGACTGCCTGATGTTACCTCCATGCAAGACAATGCCGGAATTAAACTTAGTAAAGCCGACAGAATATGAAAAGTTGATGGCACAAATCAAACAGGAGCATAAGCAGTTTAAACCGGTGTTTGAGACAACATTAGAAGTTGTAACAGATATTATATTCGCTTATGGACATATCCAAAAAAAAATTCCTGTCCCTGACCGACCGATGACTCTGGAAGAGTTTTTGGTCTTGAACAAAAACAACTGTTCCTTTATTGAGTTGCCAGCCAAATATGCTGACTTCGATGATAAAAATTTTTATGCAAATTATCTTAACCTGATCGCTGGTCCTTTTAGAAGATGGATTGGAAAGTTAGTCGCCGAAAGCTGGAGTTGGCAAGACCAGAGAATCCTTATTAAAATGTTTGTTCGGCTGTTGCATAAACAGCTTAATTACTTCATCAAAGACTTTTCTAAAGAACGCTTTTTCAGTGACCTTGTCGGGGACTATGTCGGGCATTCTTCTTACTTATTTTGTATTGTCCCGCCCAATCTCAAAGAGCTTCTTGAACAAGTCTTAGAACACAGAAAGCAAAACACAAAAACCAAAAAGGAGGTGGCGGAATGAAAATTAAAATTAACTGGGTAGGCAGAGGTCCGCTCTGGACAATAGAAAAAGAGACAAGGAAAGAGTCGGACACAGAGTTAGAAGTTTTGCTAGCAGGACATCCGAATCTTGCGGCTCAAAACTACCAGATAAATACATTTGATCCGTTTGAAGCCGTCCGGCGTATCGGATTTATTCGTAAAGAGATTTCAGCGTCCAGAGCCGGTTTTTCTTTAGCCCCCAAAGCATACGCTTTTGCTCTTAACGCTCAAATAAAAATTCTTCTAGCGCTTAATCAAAACCCAAATCTCACTTCAAGGGTTTACTTTGACGATGTTTCCGGTTTGCCCTCATTCAGCAACATGGCAGCCGACCTGATTTCTTATTGTGGCAGGTTTGAACCGGAGCCCATACTCAAGGCGGTTCTTGATTCATTTTCAGGCTGGGCTGTTTTGGGAGTCCAAAAGTTTGAGGGCTGTCGCTGTAGTGGTGAACCGGTTAATCTGGAGTTAAAGATGAGAGTTCACCACAGCCATGAAATAAAAGACGGTAAGTTCTTTATTGAACAACTCCTGGGGATTGAGTCCGAAAATAAAGAACATCTGGAAAGGCACTATAACAAGTTCAGCCAAAAAAGTAAGACCGGAGAAAATATAGTAATCGTGGCCGTATCAAAAGCCTCGATCAAGCTCGTGGGCGAATACGGAGACGGCTGGCACGAATTTGCCGTAGAAGAAGAAAAACACTCTGATGAGATAGATATTAATGCCTGGCGATTGTTTCTGGACCGTTTATCTGTCAAGGATTCCGTCGAAGCAGAGATGGCTTCAGAATGAACAATCAAAACCAGTCCGACCTGTCCAATATGGTTAAAAATACACCGTTTGAAACTCTGGCAGAAAAAATTAAAACCGAAAATAGGATCCGCGACTACCACATCAGAGCTCTTGAAAAGATAATGACTGCTTACTCATACGTTATATGCGTGCTGGAGTCAAACTGCCGAACTCTGACGAAAGAAGAAGTAAATGCTGTTTTTAAGTTTATTCATGAGATTGTATATCCGAAAAACAAAAAAACTGAAGACGCAACTAAAAATGACTATTGTTTCTACCGGGTAGACTACTACATCGACTCCTTTGTCTGGGCATATTGCAGTTTTTTCAAGGAAAGCAACGAAGCTAGTCGTAGATTTGGGTCTGACAAAACAATTGGCAAATCGCCCTACTGGAAAGAGTGGCGGGACCAGAGGCCTGAATCAAAAAAGCCCCTGACTTCCTACCACTTACAAGAAGATTTGTGGGACAGCGAAACGCAAAGTATTCGTTACGGTAGACTGCCCGATTTTGTTAAAAACTATCCCTGGGCCTTCCCACCCAATGTGGTGGAACTCCACAGGGAATTAGTTGAAATGAAAACAAAGGCCACCGCATAGGAGGCCTTTTATAATACCTCTAAAATCTTATACTTAACCGTTCCTTTGGGAGTCTGAACTTCCACTTCTGTTCCTTTTATCTGACCCAGAAAAGCTTTGCCCAAAGGCGACTCGTTTGAGATGAAACCGGCAACCGGATTGGATTCCGAAGCACCGACAATAGTAAAAGTTTGCTCGCCCGAAGAAGACTTGGCCTTAACGGTAGAGCCGACGGTTACAAAACCACCGCTGGTTTTTTCAGAAATTAAGGTGGCGTGCTTCAAAATGGTTTCCAATTCCTCAATCCGCCCCTCATTGAAAGCCTGCATTTCTTTGGCTTCAGTAAATTCCGCGTTTTCCGCCAAGTCGCCCAAATCTTTAGCTTCAAGAATTTTAGCGGCAATTTCTTTGCGTAAAACGTACTTGCGCTCTTCAAACTCTTTCTTCATTTTTTCCAACCCTTCCGGACTGAAGTATTGTCCTTTGTTAATCATAAATATTGTTTAAAAATAGACTCTAAAATAGGTTCTAATTTCTAATATAAAATATAGAAAAGAATTTTAACTTAATTTGAAAAAGAAATCAAGCTTTCAAAAAATTGCTTTGCGGCCAGAACGGCAAGGCCTTGCTTCTGCCCGATATCCTCAACGACTATAGATATGGCGATCTCCGGGTCGTCAAAAGGAGCGTAAGCAACAAAAACCGAGTTAAGGCCGGAACCTTTAACACCGACTTCAGCCGTACCGGTTTTGGCGGCAATTTTAATCGGCAGAGAATTCAACATTTGGGCCGTACCGGAAACAACCACCTCTCTCATAGCTTCTCTGACAATATCCAAAGTCCGGGTATCAAAAGGCAGTTTGGCCAATTCCTCGCTTTTGAAAGTCTGCACCGGCTTTTGTTCGCCGTCAATAATTTTTTTCACCAGAAATGGTTTATAAAAAGTGCCGCCGTTGGCTATGGCCGAAACATAGGAGCTTAGCCACAACGGAGTAACCAGAAGATCACCTTGACCAATGGAAACATTATAAGTATCGCCCGTAAACCAAGGTTGACCGGTTTTTTCCAGCTTCCATTCTTCATTAGGCACAAAACCAGCCGCTTCGCCTGAAATATCTATACCCAAGACTTTATCTATTAAAAAAGTCCTGAAATATTTTTCCAACTTTTCAAAACCAAGTCCTTTTATAATGCCATAGCCGCCACCAACAGAGTAAAAGTAAATATCTGATGATTGGGCAATGGCTTTCTTTAAATTCAAAGTGCCCTGTACTTTCCAGTCTCTAAATTTGTAAACAACACTGGGGTCATAGATGCTTTTAACGGTAATATACCCATTAAGGTCAACAATCGTAGTTTCCGGAGAAATGACATTTTCTTTCAGACCGGCCAGCGCCAGCAAAGGCTTAATTGTGGAACCAGGGTTGTATTTTCCGCTCACCGCCCGGTTAAATATCGGTCTGTTTTTATTTTCAAAATATTTTTTAAACAGCTCTTCGCTTAACTCGGAAGAAAAAAGACTGTTATCAAAAGAAGGGAAACTGACCATGCCTAAAATTTCACCCGTTTTTGGATTTTGGGCAACCGCCGAACCGGCTTTCAAACCGACAGAACGCAAGACATTTTCTACGGAGTCATAAAGAGCTTTCTGGACATCGGAGTCAATGTTCAAAACCAAACCACTGCCGGGACTGGCAGGTTTAACCACATACCGCTTATTTGCTCTGTCAAAAAAAATCTGCCCATGCTTGCCCCTCAAAACTTCTTCAAATTTTTCTTCCAAACCCGACCGACCCTTACGGTCATTAATAATGTAATATTCATCCTTTAAGTCATCCTGACTTACCTTTCCCGTATAACCCAGAATATTGGAAAACTGAATACTGTCTGAATAAGACCGTTTAGCCCCGCTAACAACAAAAACCCCTTTTTGATAGTGGTTTTGTATTTGTATGACTTTTTCTTTGGCCACATCTCGTTTTACAAAAAATACCGCTTGGCGTTCTTTTTCCTGCAGAATAGAAAAAATGTTTTCAGGCTTGTCGTTTAAAATACCGGCCAGATTTTCAGACCAAAGTCTTAGTTCTTCTTCTTTTTTGGGCAGGTCGGCTGATATGGCTATCAGGTCAAAAACCGGAGTGTTACCGGCCAAAACCTCACCATCGCTGTCCAATACAACCCCCCGCATGGATGGAATATTGTAAACCGTAGAACGGTTGCTTAGAGCCACGCTTCGAAAATCTTTTCCTTCCAAAACCCCAAGTCTGAAACTAAAAAAAAGATAAAAAAACAACACTAAGCCAATCAGAAAGTAAAAAACTTGAATAATGGACCGCGAAATAGGCAACTCAATTTTTGATCGGCTGCTCAAAGAGTCAATCAAAGTTTCTTCCGGTGAAACCATATCTTCCTCAAAGTTTGAAATTTGATATCTTTTTTTCCCCCACATAGCGGTTAATTAAGAATATGAAAACTATGAATAACAAAGAAGTTTGAACAAGATTTGATAAAGTAAAATTTATTTTTAAAACATTACTAAAGACAGAAACCGCTTGATCATAGAGATAAGAATAGAACAAGCTTTCTGCGCCTGAAAGAAAAACAAGATACAGGGAATAAAAAAATAAAAGCCACAAAAAGTTAATAAAGATACTTTTATCAGACAAAAGTATGAATTTTTTAACCCAAAAAATAATCAGTATTGAAAAGAAAAGCGCCAAAGAAGCCGAACCAAAGGTGTTACCGGAAAAAGTTTCAAAAATCAAAGCAAAAATCAAAATTAAAAAAAGTTTTTCCGAAAAGTTCTTATCAATCAAGACAACAGTCAAAACTAGACAGGCGAAAAAATCCACACTAAGCCAAATTTTGCCGGCAGACAAAAACATCACTTTAAACAAAAAAACTGACAGAACAAGAATAAAAAAGTTCCTATGGCTCATTTTATGATAAACACGCTTTCCGGTAAGATATTCTGAAATTCCGGCTCAACCCGTACGGTTTTAAATAACCCGCTGTCGTCGGATTTTATACTGGCTACCCGGCCCACAACCAAAGCGCTGGGCAAACCGTCTAAACCGCTGGTTAAAAAAAGGTCGCCTGTTTTAACATTTTCTTGATTAGCTACCAGCTCCAGAAACAAACCCTGGTCTAAATTTCCGACCGCTCTCGCTGAAACTTCAGCCTCTTTTGACCTCACACTGACGGTCAGTCTGGGATCGGTAACTAACAATATCATAGAACTATCTGGAAGGACTTCTTTGGTAACACCAACCAGTATCTCACCCTCAAAAACAACCGCCATGCCCAATTTAATTCCTTGATTGCTTCCTTTATCAACAAAAGCCGTACGAAATGCTCCGCTGGTATTAAGCTGAAAAATACTGGCAATTTCAAGTTGCCACTTTCTTCTTTGGGCTACACCAAGTTCCTTTCTAAGAAACTCGTTTTCCTTCTCCAACTCCTCCATCTTCAAAGTCTTGGAAAACAACTGCCTGTTCTGCTGGCTTAAAAGCTGATTCTCTAAAACTATATTATCTACCCTGAACCAAGAAACCAGCCTAACTCTAAAAACGTTAAGCCCGGTATATGATTTGCCCAAAAAAGGTCTCATGACTTTAAGCAAAGATTTTTTTAAAAATTGATCCGTAGCGTAATTATTCAAAAAAACCAGAAAGACCAAGATTACTAATGCCAACAAAATCTTTTTCAAAAAACTCTTTTGCATTTTTATAGATAGGCCTCTTTAGAGGTCTCTACTAAAACTTCCTTGAGTTTATCTATGTTTTCTAAAACAAAACCGCAACCTCTGGCGACAGAAGTCAGCGGATCGTCAACAACCTTAACCGGCAGTTTTATTTCATGGGAGATTATCTCATCCATACCCCGCAAAAGACTGCCTCCGCCCGAAAGATAAACATTTCGGCTTAGCAAGTCGGCAATTAACTCCGGTGGTGTTTCTTCAATAGTAGCCTTAATATCAGTCAGGATACTTTTAACGGAGCGCGAGATTGCTTTGCGTATTTCCTCTGAAGTAATCACAATCTCGCGTGGCAAACCGCTAACCAAATCCCGGCCCCTGATTTCTCCGTTCAGTTCTTCCTCTAACGGATAGGCCGAACCAAGACGAATTTTTATATTTTCAGCAGTCGCCTCGCCTATCAGTAGGTTTCTTTCCTCACGCAAGTAGCGAATTATGTCCTCGTTAAATTTGTTGCCGGCAATACGCAAAGAACGGGAAGCCACCACGCCCCCCATGGAAATAACCGCAACTTCGGTTGAACCGCCGCCGATATCAATAATTACGTTAGCCGCCGCTTCCTGCACCGGCAGTCTGGCGCCAATCGCCGCCGCCATCGGTTCTTCAATTAAATAAACCTCCCGAGCGCCGGCATTGTAAGCCGCATCTTCCACCGCTCTTTTTTCAACTTCAGTTACGCCTGAAGGCACGCCAATCACCACTCTCGGTCTAGGCAAAAGAGAGAAGCTTTCTTGGTGGACTTTATCAATAAAATATTTGAGCATCTGCTCGGTCACCTCAAAATCAGAAACTACGCCGGCAACCAAAGGCCTGGCAACGACAATATAGCCCGGTGTCCGGCCGACCATTTTTCTGGCCGCTTCCCCGATTTCCAAAATTGTGCCGGTTTTGTTGTTTATGGCGACAATAGAGGGCTCATTGATGACAATGCCCTTGCCACGCACATAAACCAAGGTGTTGGCTGTACCCAAGTCAATACCAATATCCTTAGAAAAAATGCCGAAGAGTTTGTTTAACACAGGTACAACATAGCAAAAGGAGGTATAAGAATCAATTTTCTTTTTTATATAAAGCTCCGCGAGTACAGCCTCTTCAGTACGCTCGCTACGCCAGCGTCTCCGCTCGCTCGCGGCGTCGGCAAATTTGAAATGAAGTGAGAAAAATTATACTTCATTTCAACCGTGCAATTTGCCTCCTCAGCGACTTCAGAGGCTGTACTCGCTACGCTTTTTAAGCAAATTACAAAAACAAAAAAAGCCCTCATTGGGATTTCCAATGGGGCTTGTGAAAGCGGAGAGGGAGGCGTTGCTTGTCCTGACAGGGTCTTAGGTGTCAACCTGGCCGGTGTCAACCTCACCTGTGGCGCGTTGCCGTCCCGCTCCGCAAAGTAGTTTCAACTTTTTAAAACCATTTTGCGAAGTGAGATTGGGCTGGCAGGCTACTTCGCCGTATACACAGGCTTTTCGCCTGCCAGCCACCAAAAGAACAAACAAACAACTTTTACTAAATTGCGGAAGAGGCAGAGAGCGGCCAATACTTCTAGCTCTCACCCTCCGCTCGCTCCTCCGCAAGATATCTCCAGTTTCCATTATTTCTAACTTCAACTAGAAATATCTTGCGAAGCCCTATACCATACGGTATAGGGACTAGTAATAGAAAATATCTATGGCTAGTAGCAATAAAAATATTTATAAAGAGCGAGCGGAGCTTGACTTCCCTGTGTCGAAAAATTCCTCGCAACTCCCAATGTTGTTACTTCTCATCATTGGTCCCTTTTGGGACTGCTCGCCAAAGGCAAGCGCAACATCGGGAG
>DATDTF010000013.1:0-18453 GCA_036517795.1 Minisyncoccota bacterium | reverse complement strand
GGTTCAATGGCTTCTGCAATCAAGCCGTATTTTGATTTTGCCTTAAACTTGCTTGCCGGTCATAGTGGATTTTTGTCGGAAAAAGACCTGTACGCTAAGTTTAGCGGTCAAGACAAAGACAATTCTAATAATTTGTCTCTTGCTTTTTTGCTTGCTCTAAATCCTGTTTTTGCCAGAAATTATGAAAACGAAAATTTTAACACTTTTTGGTCTCTCAACGACGGCTCCTTTGAACCAGCCGCTAAGCTGGTTGCATCAATTGAGAGTGCGCTTAAAGAGAAAAATACTTTGCTAACTAAAGAGGAATTTTATTCACTTTACAAAACTAAAACTAAAAATAAACCCATCGCTCTGGATGCTTTTTTGACTTCCGTATCAGTATCTAAAAATATTGATAAAAATATTTTTGGCCAGTATGGTCTGGCCAGCTGGTCGGAGATTAAGCCCAGAGGTGTCAGGGACCGCGCTTATATGGTTTTAAAAAGAGAAGCTAAACCAAAGCATTTCAGGGAGATTACCAGTCTTATTAACGTCGCTCAATTTGCGTTTAAAAAAGCCAACGTCCAGACTGTTCACAATGAACTCATCAAAGACAGTCGTTTCGTCTTGGTTGGCAGAGGTATTTATGGTTTGTCTGAATGGGGCTACAAATCAGGAACTGTCAAAGACGTCTTGGTTGATATTTTGAGAGAGTCAAAGAAGTCTTTGGATAAAGGTACTTTGGTTGCCAAAGTTTTATCGTCTCGCTATGTCAAAGAAAATACCGTAATTTTAAATCTTCAGGACTCTAAAGTTTTTGCTAAAAAGCAAGATGGCACATACTTTCTTAAGGAGGTCTAAATTATAAACAAAAACCCGTCCCTTGTGGGCGGGTTTTTGTTTATAATAAATCTGTTATAATTGATTTAACATATCAATAACCTGAAACTTGAACCATGTTTGAAGATATCGTTTTTGGTCTAGATCTGATAATAAGCTATTGGTGGGCTTATATGCCTATTATGCTTTTGCTTGGTTTTTATTATGCCTGGTTGGAATATATCCAAACCGAATATTTCAATTCTCTGAACTGGACATTGCTTCATATCAAACCTCCGCCGGATGTTGACCGTAGTCCGAAAGCTGGAGAACAAATTTTTGCCGGTCTCCATGGGATATTTGTCAAACCTGTGAGTTGGAAGGAAAAACTTTTCAAAGGCAAAATACCCGACTGGTTTTCTATAGAAATAGTCGGACAAAATGGACTTACGGACTTTTACATCAGAACCCTGACAGACTATAAAAATATAGTTGAGTCCAATATTTTTGCTCAATATCCAGACGCCGAAATCAATGAAGTTGAGGATTATATGAAAGAGTGGCCGAAGAGAACTCCGAATGAAGAATATGACGTTTTTGGATCAGAACTAATTTTAACCAAAGAAGATGCTTATCCGATTCAGACCTATCCGTTTTTTGAAGAGAAAATGGCAGGTCTTGAACAGGTTAGGCGTTTAGATCCGCTTTCTTCTCTCTCTGAAATTTTTAGCACTTTTCGTGTGGGAGAAAATTTCGTGATTCAACTTCTGGTTAGGCCGGTCGGGGATGACTGGATAAAAAAAGCTCAAGGAGCATTGGATAAGTTGTTGGGCAAAGAGCCAAAAAAAGAAAAGGATTTGATAGAGTCAATGTTTAGCCAGATTGACAAAGTCTTTTTGCCGGGTGTTGAAGAAAAAAAAGAAGAAAAAAAAGATAAAAAACTTTCTGCTCCGGAGGAGGAGATGGCCAAAGCTATCGGCCGCAAAACCGCAAAGATAGGTTTTGAGTCCGGAATCAGATTTATGTATATTTCAAAGAAAGAGGTCTTCCACCGTTACCACTTCGCGGCTGTCATGGGTGTTTTCAAACAGTTCTCAGCCGCAAACTTGAATAGCTTCAAGGTCAACAAAACAACTTTGACTTACTCAAAAGGCAAATTTGCTGACTTTTTTCCTTCGGACAAGGGCTTTTTTGCCGACCAGAAGTCTTTTGAAAAAAAGACCGAGCTTTTTAAAAACCTTAAGGCCAGAGTTTTCACCAAAAAGTTTTTTATTCTTAATGTTGAAGAGCTGGCCACAGTTTTTCACTTGCCTGGTATAGAGGTGCAGGCGCCGATGTTCCCAAGGGTGGAAGCAAAAAAGGGTCAGCCACCGTCGGGGTTGGCATTGGAGTAAAGATAAACTAAGAATATGGAAGACAACAAAGTATTATTTGGAGAAGTTAACTTCCGCAATCAGCGGGCTCGTTTTGGTATTAAGCAGGGTGATCGTGACCGCCACATGTACGTGATTGGAAAGACGGGCATGGGTAAAACGGAGATTTTGAAGAATATGGTCATTCAGGACATTCAGGCCGGAAGAGGGGTGGCTTTTATTGATCCGCATGGCGATACTGCTGAAGATCTGCCTAATTTTGTGCCGAAAGAAAGAATAAATGATGTGGTTATTTTTGACCCTTCTGATTTGGATTTTCCGATTGCTTTTAATGTTATGGATCAAGTGGATGCGCGTTATCGCCATCTGGTTGCTTCCGGTTTGCTTGGTGTTTTCAAAAAAGTTTTTGGTGTTGAAGTGTTTTCGGCTCGCATGGAATACATTCTCAACAATACCATCTTGGCTTTGTTGGAGTTTCCCGGAGCAACTATTTTGGGTATTAATCGTATGCTTGCCGAAAAACAATTTCGCGAAGCTGTGGTAGAAAAAATTACCGACCCTTTGGTAAAAGCTTTTTGGACTCAAGAATTTGCCAAATATACTGACCGTTTGGCCTCGGAGGCGACGGCTTCGGTGCAAAATAAAGTCGGCCAGTTTACTTCTTCCAGTCTTATTCGCAATATTTTGGGACAAGTGCATTCTACGCTTGATGTGCGCAAGGTTATGGATGAAAAAAAGATTTTGATAATGAATCTTTCCAGAGGCAAGATTGGCGAAGACGTCAGTCGTTTGTTGGGTGCTATGATGATTACCAAAATTCAGCTGGCTGCCATGTCACGAGCCGATATACCAGAAAAAGAAAGAGCTTCCTTTTATTTGTATGTTGATGAATTCCAACATTTTGCCACAGAATCTTTTGCTAACATTTTGTCCGAAGCCAGAAAATTTGCACTAAATTTAGTTATCGCTCATCAATACATAGCGCAAATGGAGGAGGAGGTGCAGAAAGCAGTTTTTGGCAATGTTGGGACGATTGTTACTTTTCGCGTTGGTGCTGAAGATGCTGAAGTTTTGGAAAAAGAGTTTGCTCCGGAATTTACGGCAAACGATCTGGTAAATCTGGCCAAATGGCAGATTTACCTAAAATTAATGATTGACGGAGTGGCATCAAATTCTTTTTCCGCCAACACCTTGCCTCCTTGGCCCAGACCTGATATTAGTTATGCAAAAGAAATCATTGATCTTTCAAGAAAAACTTACGCTCACCCCAAAGAAGAGGTTGAAAAGCAAATTGGCGAGTGGTCAGCTAAGATAATTGAGCCGCAAATTAGAAAAGAACCGCAAAGACCTTATGGACAGTTTCAACAGCCGTTTCAGCCTAGAGAACGTCCCCGTGCCGAAATTGATGCTTCGTTGAGACGAATTCCCGGGATGCCCTTAAGGGACTTGCCGGCAAAGCCGAGTGCAATGTCGGAAGCGGGAAAGAGTAACCAGGAGATAAGACAACCTCTTACCTCCCGATATTTAAAACCGAGATTGACCCAACCGTTGAATGATGATTACCGAAAGGCTGTGACAAGAGAAGAAGCTCAACGCGAGGTATCAACTTCGGTATTGGGACGTTCTCTTCAAGAGGCCATTAAAAGCGGTCCGGTAGATTTCAGAGGCAGAAAGATAACGCCGTCGTCGCCAGTTTCGTCTCCGGCAAAAAAACCGGGCGTTCTGGAAAAGGCGGCTGTTGATTTGCAGGATCTGAAGAAAACCCTGGACAACATAGTCAACAAAAAACCAAGTTTAAAAAATGATGACGAATCTTAATTCAAGTGACAAATGGATTCCTTGGCCCGGTGTCGGTCAAGTAAATAAAAAACCGATTGCTCCCATAGTTGATAACCATTATTTTCGGCGCTTGAGCGACAAGAGACAGTTATCACTTGCTTATCTGGTTTTTCCCGGCGCTACTCATGATCGTAGACAGCACTCAATGGGGGCGTACCATAGAACTTCCCAGTTTACCGCCAAGATGTCCAAGCTTGGCGTTTTGAGCAGTAAGGAAGAGGTTAATTTAAATCTTTATGCTCTTTTGCATGATATAGGACATGGACCATTGTCCCACGTGATAGAAGTTTTCACCGAGCGTGATCACCACAGTAACGGATTAAAGATTTTGGATAAGATGGCCGAAGATATTGCCGCTTGTGGTGGTGATTTGGATTTAATAAAAAGGTATATGTCCAAGCAGGATCCCAAAGGCAAAATTGTTGATGATAAGAATTTTGGCATGGAAAAACTGGATTATTTGATCCGAGACCAGGAGTCTACGCAGTTTGGACCCAACATTCGTTATTGTGTGGAAAGCGTTTTCAACCATCTTGATTTTCGGGACGGCCAAATGGCGGTTGATCTCAAGGCTTTGGATTCAGCTATGGAGATACAAAGGGCTTACATTTATTTTTATCGTAATGTGCACCTTGAAAAAAGTAATTACCTTATTCAGAGGTTTATGCAGAAACTTATTTACCAACTTCTTAATACTCCCCGCGACCAGGGCGGGATAAGCGAAGATGAGCTGTGGGAAATGGTAGATGGTGATTTGATTTATGCTTTAAAAAAATGCTTGAACGACTCCGTTAAAAACGGCATAAAGATTTTTGACAGCGGGGTCAAGCATTTTCCCAAGACTTCCATATCTATCCGGCTTAAAGGTTATGGTTGGCTTGAGAGACGCGCCGGCAAACCCATAGATGTTTACGAAACCGACAAAGAATTCTTTGACCGTTTTTATGAAAAATCCAGCCCCGGCGAACTTGAAACCATTGAGTCTCAAGTTGCCAAAACCTTGGGCTTGGAAAGCTGGCAAGTGGCAATCAGTCACATTGTTGAACGTGACCGCTTTATTCCGCAGGACATAGTTTTTTTTGATGGACCTAAAATATATTCTTTAAAAGAAAAAGATCCGGCCTATTTTAATTTACTTGATAAGGAGGTGGAAAAATATCTTTGTGTCAGAATTTGCGCTGTGCCGGAGCATAGACAGAAAGTCACAATGGAAAAAGAGAGGTTGCTCAATATGCTTTTGGATTTTGTCAGGGCTTAGTTTGCGCTCCAGGTGAGAGGGGGGATAACTTGTTTGAGGATTTTTTTAGTGATAGTCTGGTAGAAGATCGTTGAAAAAATTTGGAGCGATAAAATGTCGGAAGAAGAACCTGGCGGCGAGGAAAACTTTCGCAACCTTTTCAGAACTAGCGAGGTTGTATCTTTTTTGATTTTTGCCGTTCTCATTGCTTTCTTTTTTATGTTTCTGAAACAGTCCGGAGGCCGGGTGTCAAACAAGGGATCGCCAACCATCTCGGTGGCCTATGGAAAATCTGAGAAAGAGATAGGAAGCCTGATGACCGAAATTCGCAACGGTGGAGATATGCCTCCGCTGGAAGATGACTTTGTGATGGATAAATCGACTGACCTAGCTTCTCAAGATCATAATATTGTCATAAAGAGTGAAAAAACAGAGCAGTATCTCAACCTCATCCTTTTAAATTTACAGAAAAATTTTCCGGATAAATGGAAGGCCCGGGTTATAAAGTTTCGTGTCTACGATGATCGCTATGTTGGCAAAATAAATAACGCTTTTTCTCTGACGGCCGAAACGGTTTATGTCGGTATTACCCAAATTCTTCATGTTAATGATGAGGCAGAAATGGCCGCTCTTCTTAGTCATGAAGTCAGCCACATCATGCTTAGACATTCGGCACAGTTAAGAAAAGTGATTAAAAATAGCACTATTTTTCTGCAAAGAGCTTTCATTAAAAAAGATTTTGAGAAAGTTGTGCTTATTTATTTTGCGGTACAAAAGTTGTTAGGAACAACCGAGTCTGCTGTGGGCATTGTGCCAATGGAATTTGAGACCGAAGCTGACAGAATGAGTCAAACTATAATCAGGGATAGTGGTTATGATGATCTGGCTTTGGCGGTTTCACTGGAAAGAATAGAGAAAACATACGGCGGGGGTATTTTTACCCAGATTATGCTAAAAAGAATCAGAGATTTAAAAAATGGAAGCAAAAAAAAGCCAGGCTTGGCTCATGTTGGTAAGGCGTTTATTGTTTCAAACAAGGAAGACCTCAATTCGGTTCAAGCAAATCTTCAGCGGTTTATTGACGAACTTGCGCTTAAATAAGCGCATTTTAATTTGCTAAAATCGTTTTTTTGTAATAAAATGGGTTTTAATTTAATCCGCCCGTAGCTCAGTTGGTAGAGCAACTCCCTTTTAAGGAGATGGTCGTTGGTTCGACTCCAACCGGGCGGACAAATGTTGATAAACTGTTTGGACTTTTGGCCGAAAAGAAATAGAATGAGATTACTATGAAGAAAACTATTTCCGTGTTTATATCCTTAGTTTTTGTTTTTTCGGTTTTGCCGGTCTGGGCAGATGAAACCAGTCCCACGCCAAGCGTTTCCGCGAGTCCGTTAAAAGAACGCAGGGATAACAAAAACGAAAGACTTCAGGAGACAAAAGAGAAAGTTAAAGAAGCGAGGGAGAAAGTAAAAGAAATGAAGGATGTCAGAAAGGAAGCGGCTTTAGAAAAAGCCAGAGAACTAAAAAGAAGAGCGGTAGAAAGAGTCCAAGCCTTGAAGAGAGCGGAGACGGCTTATCGGGCTGCTTTAAAACAGGCCAAGGATATTTATCAAGCGGCCTCAAAGAGAGCAAAGGAAGAGTTTGATTTAGCCAAACAGAGAGCCAAAGAAACAAATTCCAAAGAAGCCGCTAAAGCAGCCAGAGAGTCATATCAAATGGCTAAAAAAGCGGCGCAACAAGCTTTTGAAACAGCCAAAAAAGCCGCCAGAGATGCTTTTGAAGCCGCCAAGCAAAGCATAAGATCCTACTACTCAAGTCCAACCACTTCTCCAACCCCGACCACCACTCCAATGGCCACTCCTTAAGTTAAGATAAAACTTAGTTTGTCAACAAAAAACGCCTCTAGGGAGGCGTTTAAGTTTTTGGGAGATTCTTAAAGCGGTACTTGCTGAATAACTTTTTTCTATAACCCATTCTTTCGGCTGTAACATCGTAGTGCATTTTCAAACGTTTGTTTCTTGCGATCCAGTTTTCAGTGGTTGGTTCGCTTATGAAGTACTCATTGTGTCGGGCTTGAAGTATACCCATCTTACCAAAACCCATTTCTCTGGCCCAGTCTTCGGTAATTTTTATCAGAAGCCTTTCCCACTTTAAAGAGGACAGCAATGTTTTGACTGTTCTTTTTATGGCGTCCTCGTCTTTGCCGAATCTTATACGGCCATAGAAAGCACCAGTAAATCGTAGTCCTTGGATTTGGACGACTAAAAGTTTGTTTCCCACTATTTTAAAACCCAAAAGACAAACACCGGTTTTGTAGTCATTGCAAGAATAAGAAAGTATGAAGTAGAAATGTGCGTCGTAAAGGAAGGCGCAGCCGCCGGTGTATATATCTGCTGGTTTGTCCAGCCTGTCGTTGACTAAGTCCAGCGTCAGCTTATCAAAAATGTTATCGCTGATATTGTGGCCCTTTTTCAAAAAAAGCGTCAGATACTTCTTTAAGTTTAATCCGTGCCTGTTTTCCGGATCTGTGCTGATGTTTTTTAAAATTTTCCAAGCTTTTTGGTTTGTTGTCAGCAAGCCGTCTCCCAGATTCTAAAAGTTCGGTTTTTTTATAGTAAATCATACTTCAAACAAAGTCAATCAAGTTTATTTTACAACCCTTTTCAATTGTTTTTTGTTTCTGTAATATTATAGAACTCGTTTGATACGGGTTATATAATGGCTAAGAAGATTAAAATCGGAGTTTTTATGGGTGGGCCTTCGGTTGAACACGAAGTGTCTTTGGCGACCGGTACCCAAATTATTGCTAACTTAGACTCTGCTAAATACACCACTGTACCGGTAAAAATTTCCAAATCCGGCCGTTGGATGATTGGCGGAAAAATAGAGAATTATCAGAAGATTTTTAAAATGATTGATCTTGCTTTTCTGGCCTTGCATGGCGAAGTTGGAGAGGATGGAAGGCTACAGGGCCTTTTGGATTTTCATGGTGTGCCGTACACGGGTTCCGGTCGCGGGGCTTCTGCCTTAGCGATGGATAAACTGCACAGCCGGGAAATTTTTAAACTGGCGGGTATCAGTACGCCCAAAACTCTCCATCTTAGAAAAGGGGAAAACAATTCAGCTTTGATTAAGTTTTTTACTTCTAAAGTGGTTAGGATGCCGGTAGTGGTTAAGCCGAGATTTTTGGGTTCGTCCGTCGGGGTTTTTCTGGTAGACAATGAAAAAAAACTGTTCGCAGCTTTGGAGTCGGTTTTTAAGCTGGACAAAGATGCTTTGATAGAAGAATATATCAAGGGTACTGAAGTTGCTTGTGGAGTTTTAGAAAACTTTTCTAAGCAAAAACATTTTGTTTTGCCGCTAACCCAAATCCAACCGGTGAGAGCCAAATTTTTTGACTATAAAGCCAAATATCAAAAAGGCGCATCTAAGGAAATTACACCCGCACCGGTTGACGAGGAGCGTTACAAAAAAGTTCAATCAATTGCACTTTTGGCTCATCGGCTTTTGGGTTGCCGCGGTTATTCGCGCAGTGATTTGATCTTGCGCAATGGTGCAGTCTATCTGCTCGAGGTAAATACTCTTCCGGGGTTAACTCCGACTTCATTGTTTCCACAGCAAGCGGCGGCGGTCGGTTTGAGTTTCCCTCAACTTATTGATAAGATCATTGAAGAAGCGCAACGAAGTCTATAAATCTCTTTATTGCCGAAGTTTAAATCCGAGATTGACTTAACTGTAGTAGTCAGACAACCATGCGAACTCAAATTTCTGAAACAAAAAATAAGGCCGGTGAGACAGTCCAGCTTTTCGGCTGGGTGCACACACGTCGTGACCATGGCAAAATTATTTTTATTGATCTAAGGGATAGGTCTGGTTTAGTTCAGATTGTCTTTACTCCCGGCAATAAGGGTCTTTATGAAAAGGCTGAATCCTTAAGATCCGAGTGGGTTATAAAGGTTGTTGGCAAAGTTGCTCAACGCCCAGAGGCGATGATTAATAAAGAGGTTGATACCGGTGAGATAGAGGTTCAGCCGGAATCTATGGAAATTCTTTCGGAATCAGCCACTCCGCCTTTTGCTTTGGATACTGACGGCATGGAAATCGGGGAAGACAACAGGATGAAGTATCGGTATCTTGATTTGAGGCGTTTTAGGATGAGGGATAACCTGATTTTGCGCCATAAGATTATTAAATTTATTCGTGACTATTTAGACAAGGAGGGTTTTATTGAGGTGGAAACTCCGATTTTAACCAAATCAACCCCCGAAGGAGCAAGAGATTATGTTGTACCCTCGCGCTTGTATCCCGGTAAATTTTTTGCCTTGCCTCAATCCCCACAGCAGTATAAGCAATTGCTGATGGTGGCGGGAGTAGAAAAATACTTTCAAATCGCCCGTTGTTTTAGAGATGAGGACACTCGCGGTGACAGGCAGCCGGAATTTACCCAGCTGGATCTGGAGATGTCTTTTGTGGCCAGAGAGGATGTAATTCAACTAAATGAAGCTTTGTTGATTGAGCTGGTGCAGAAGATGTTGCCTGCTAAAAAAATACAGGAAATCCCTTTTCCAAGGCTGTCGTATAAGGAAGCAATGGAAAAGTATGGCACGGACCGGCCTGACTTGCGTCAGGATAAAAACAATCCGAATCTTTTATCTTTTTGCTGGGTGGTTGATTTTCCGTTTTTTGAAAAAGACAAAACCGGCGGATGGACTTTTACACACAATCCGTTTTCTGCGCCAAAACCAGAACATTTTGAGATGTTGTTAAAAAAAGAAAAAATAGGCGAGATTCTTACTTCGCAATACGATGTAGTTTTGAACGGTTCTGAAATCGGTGGAGGAAGTATCCGTAGCCACCAAGAAAAAATACTGAAGTCTGTTTTTGAGATTATGGGTTTTAGTGAAGAGAGGATTAACAAAAACTTCGGTCATATGCTTGAATCTTTTTCTTTTGGCGCTCCGCCTCATGGAGGTATTGCTTGGGGATTGGACCGCCTGGTTAATATGTTTTCCGGCGAACCAAACATAAGAGAGGTTATAGCTTTCCCAAAAACAGGCGATGCTCGGGATTTGATGATGGACAGCCCTTCGGAGATAGAGGGGGGACAGTTAAAAGAATTGCACTTATCCGTTAAAAATGAGTAGATGCGTCAAAAGATCACTATCCTGACAATTTTAGTTGGTGGGTTGGCCGTTTTGAGTTTTTTTATTGTTTATGGGGATATTAAAAACAGGTCCGAGCTTTCCAAGAATCGGTTTCAAAATTTTGGCCCGGCCTTAATAAACGCTTCTCTGGCTAGTGAAAATTTCAATTCCCAAACAGGCTATATTCTGCCGGTTTCTGAACCGACATATTTTCCCATAAGGAAGCCTGATGTCGTTGAACCTTTGCTGAAAGCAAAATCTTTTTTGTTGTATGATGTTAAAAACGCCAAGGTTCTTTTTTCTAAAGATCCGCAGAAAGCGTTGCCTATCGCTTCTTTGACCAAATTGCTTACGGCAATTGTTTCATTGGAAAATCTTTCCCCGGAGACGATTATAGAGATTGGGCCTGAATCCATGAATGTTGACCAAGAAGGGGCAGACTTTTATTTAAAAGAAAAGTTTTATTTTCAAGATTTGTTAAGGGCTATGCTTGTAAAATCTTCCAATGATGCGGCTTCAGCCATAGCCCGGGCCATAGAAGTGAAAACCGGCATAAGTTTTGCCGACTTGATGAACAAAAAGGCCCTGCAAATCGGTATGAACAACTCTAAGTTCCTTGATCCGGCCGGTCTGAACGATTCAGCATATTCAACCGTCGAAGACCTGTTAAAGTTGGCAAGGAATGCCAGAAGGTTTGAGGAGATTAGAGAATCTTTGGCGGAACAGACTGTTGATGTTTTTTCAGCCGACAAAAAACTAAAACATCATTTTATCAGCACCAACAAGCTGTTCGGAATTTTGCCTGGTATGGTCGGGGCCAAAACGGGCTATACAGACGGGGCCTTAGGCTGTATCATATTGGAAGAGGCTTTGTCGTCAAGCGAGACCTCTCTTATTGCAATTGTTCTGGGTTCAACAGAAAGGTTTGAGGATGCTGAGAAATTGGTAAACTGGGGCAAGTCGGCTTTTAGGTGGGAACTTAATTGATTATTTTATGTATGAAGGTGCTTTTACAGTTTTCAATGTAGTTAAGATTTTTGCAATATCCACAGTTTCTTTTTTTGTGGCTATTTTGATTACTCCGATTTGGAGCAAGATACTTGTAACATATTTTCGTCCAGGCAAAGAGATAGAGCGTGGCAAGGACACGTTTTGGGGTGAAACGCCCATTTTTAATGCGCTTCATAAAAAAAAAGAAGGAACGCCAACCATGGGCGGGTTTATAATTTGGTTTACGGTTTTTGTCGTGACCGTTCTTTCTTGGTATCTTTCGAGAAATTTTAGTGGATTTTGGTCCAACTTAAACTTTCTTTCCCGCAGTCAAACCCTTTTGCCTTTGGGTTTTTTGGTTTTGGCCGGCTTGATAGGCATCGTTGACGACATTTTTGGCGTTAGAAAGCGTAAAGGCTTGGCCTTGGGACAGCGATTAGTGCTTTTCACTTTACTGGCAATATTCGGATCTTGGTGGTTTTATCACAAACTGGAATGGAATTTTATAAATATTCCTTTTCTGGGCGACTATGTTTTGGGTTTTTGGTATATACCCGTTTTTATTTTTGTAATAGTGGCCACCGCTTTTTCTGCTGATATTACAGACGGTTTGGATGGTTTAAGCGGCGGTGTTTTTCTCCTGTCTTTTGCCGCTTTTGGAGCGATAGCTTTTGTGCAGGGGCGTACGGATTTGGTTGTTTTTATTAGTGCGATTGTCGGTGCGCTAGTTGCTTTTTTGTGGTTCAATATTTATCCGGCCAAATTTTTCATGGGAGATACCGGCGTTATGGCTCTAGGTTTTGTTTTGGGTGTGGTTGCGATGCTGACCAATACTTTTTTACTATTGCCTTTTATTTGTATCGTTTTCGTCATGGAATCCTTGTCTGTGATTATCCAGACATTTTCTAAAAAAATACGTAAAAAGAAAATTTTTTTGTCAACACCTATCCATCATCATTTTGAGGCTTTGGGTTGGCCGGAAACTCAAGTTACCATGCGTTTCTGGATGATTTCAGCAATTGGCGCAATCCTGGGGATTATAATCTTTTTGGTTGACTCTAAAATACCGCCGTTATTCAAATGACCCAATTGGCGAGAAATATTATTATTTTAACCTTACTCCTGGTTGTTTTTGGTTTAGTAATGCTCTCCTCTGCCGGTATCGTTGATGGTCAAAAAAAATTTGGTTCAGAATATTATTACTTTAACCACCAAATACTAAATGGCATACTGCCCGGCCTTTTGCTTTTTTTTATATTTTCTAAAGTCAAATACAAATTTTGGAAAAAAATTTCTTTGCCCCTTTTAATCTTCAGCCTGGCGCTTCTGTTGGCTGTGTTTGTTCCGCGTTTTGGTTTTTCGGCGAAAGGCGCAACTCGCTGGCTTAATTTCGGGTTGGTAAGTTTTCAGCCTTCAGAAATTCTAAAGTTAAGTCTCATTATTTATTTTGCGGCTTGGTTTAGCGGTAGAAGCGAGAAAATCCAGAGTTGGTCATACTCAATAGTGCCTTTTTTTGTGATTCTTGGTTTTGTCGGCCTTCTTCTGGCCCTACAGCCGGATGTTGGAACTTTGGGTATAGTTGCTTTGATAGCCTTGGCATTATATTTTTTTGCTGGCGCCAAAACGTCTCATTTTGGCGGACTGATCCTTGTTTTAGCTATCGCTTTTTTTGTTTTGGTTCAGCTGGCACCTTACAGATTTGACAGGTTCTTGACTTTTTTTAATCCGGCTTCTGATCCCCAAGGTATTTCTTATCATATTAATCAGTCTCTTATCGCTGTGGGAAGGGGTGGCTTGTGGGGGGTTGGTTTTGGTCAGAGTCAACAAAAACTTGGTTTCTTGCCGGAACCGGTAGGCGATTCTATTTTTGCTGTTGTTGCGGAAGAGTTGGGCTTGGTAGGCGCCGCTTCGCTCATCACCCTCTTTTTTCTGCTCTCCTTACAACTGGTGAAAATTACACAAAACAGCACAGACCGTTTTGGCGGACTTTTTGCTTTGGGGGTGGCTGTTTGGGTGGCGAGTCAGTCCCTGATTAACATCGGGGCGATAACCGGTTTACTGCCTTTAACAGGAATTCCTTTGCCGTTTGTCAGTTATGGCGGAACCTCCATTGCTACTCTTTTGGCTGGTCTTGGAATCGCTGTAAATGTCGCTAAAACGGTTTGAACACGAACTAAACAAAACAAGGCTTTTAAGCCTTGTTTTGTTTTTTGTTTAGAGATTGGGCCAGCCTTGATTTGTAGCGGCTGGCGGTGTTTTTTTTGATAACACCTTTCTTTGTTGCCTTATCTACGGTTTGATAAACTGTTGGCATTAAAGTTTTGGCTTTTTCCAAATTGCCGGCGGAGACTTCTTTGCGGAAATCCTTTATTGCCGCTCTAAAAGCCTTTTTAAATGTAAGGTTTTCCAAGTGACGTTTTTTAGATTGTCTCAAGGCCTTTTTGGCCGATTTGGTTATGGGCATTGTTTTGCAATAATAACACGGCGGTTAATTTTTGCAAGGTATCAAAAACCGGCTTTTATGCCGGCGACTTTAGTCATGCCAACGGGAGGAGGCTGTTTTGTTAAGATTTATTACCACTTCTTCAAAGGGTGTGTGCGGCATGCACTCAAACTCAACATCGTAACCACACTCCGGGCAATAAAGTTTTAACCAGCCAGCCGTATTGCCGGCTTTGGTGATTTTCATTGTCTGCTTTCCTCCGTTAGGGTTTAGGCAGTGCCAAGCCCGAAAACCTCTTTGACCGCCAGAATCCACCGTTATGCGCCCGTCCCTGAAGTCAATTTCCACAGAACGAGAACCAGGTTGGACATACTCTTCCCAGAGTTGGTCAATATTTTTTTCAAGCAGTCTTTCAATTTCGTTGAAAAGTGTATCAAAATTTTCAAGCGGCAAACCTTTGACCTCAAATCTGAAACCACATTTGCTACAGAAAAGAACCGAAAGGTCGTGCCAGGGTCTTGTGAAGGACATTCTACTTGCCGGTAAATCATGGTTTCTGTCGCACGAATGGAATGCCAAGAGTGTGTTGTTGGAGAGAATGTTTATCCTTAACTCGCCCAATGGGGTGTGTTTTGACAAGTTCCTAAGGACAACCGGGGTTTTTTGCATCTAATGCTCCCTTTCAATATCAACGAACTTTTTTGATTTTAGTTTATTGGTTTCTTTTGTCAATTCTTCAGCTTCAAAGATTTTTCTATTTTATACTTCCCAACACTTGTTCTAATAAGTTCGTCCAGATAACCCCCGGTTTTTAGACTTTGGCCTAGGTCGTGGGCCAGAGAGCGTATATATGTGCCGGAGGAAACCCTGGTTTCAATTTTCAAGTAAGGCCATTTATATTTCAAAATTTTGATTGAGTAAATTTTTACCCTTCTCGGTTTTAGTTTTAGAACTATTCCTTTTCTGGCGAGTTCGTAAGCTTTTTTACCTTTGATTTTGACAGCTGAAAAAATAGGCGGGGTTTGCTGAATTTCTCCTTTAAACTTTTTAAATGCAGAAGCAATGCCTTTTTTGGTTATCAGACTTCCACGTTTAGGATAACCTCGGGTTTGCAACTTCGGCAGATAAGAGGTTGCAAGACTTACACGGCTTACTTTTCCAGTTCTGTCATAAGTGTCAGACACAGCTCCGAGTTTTATCTTTGCTTGGTATGTCTTATCTTGTTTTAAAAACCGGCCAAGTTTCTTGGTGTACTCTCTTCCCACAGCCACAACCAAAACCCCTTCGGCGAAAGGATCAAGTGTGCCGGCGTGTCCAACTCTCTTTTCCCCAGTAATTTTTCTGACTTGGTTGATTATGTCGTGGGAAGTGGGACCGGAGGGTTTAAAAATGTTGTAGATGCCATGTTTCATGTTTTGTATATAGTTGTTGGAGATAACATTCCTTACGAGATGGACCTCGCAGGCAAATTATACTCGCTACGCTCAATTTGCCGACAAAAAATTAGTACCGGTCGAAACCATCCCACCAATTTTTTGTTACCGGCAAAATTTTCGCTCTGCTTCGTTAATTTGCACCGCTCGGCCATATTCGACGGAATGTTATCTCCAACAACTGTAAATCCTATATCCGTTTCTTCAGTTCTTTCATCTGCTCTCTAATCACCATCGCTCTTTCAAATTCCAAATTTTTAATTGCTTTACTAATCTCTTTCTGCAGTTCTGCCATTTTGTTTTTATTTGAAACTGAATCTGAAGATTTTGACAAATCATATCCGGCATAAATCGCTTTAGGTGTTGCCGAAGCGGGCAAGTCGCTTTTTCGGATGGTTTTGTAAATGGTGGTTGGGGTAATCTTGTTTTTCAAATTATATTTTTCCTGTACTTTCCGGCGACGAAGCGTCTCTTTGGTTGCGGCTTCCATAGATTTGGTTTTTTTGTCAGCATACATCAAAATATGGCCGTCAACATTTCTGGCCGCCCGCCCCATAGTTTGAATCAAGGTGGTGGCGTTGCGCAGAAATCCTTCTTTGTCAGCGTCTAGAATCGCTATCAAAGAAACTTCGGGCAAGTCCAGGCCTTCTCTTAGCAAGTTAACACCGACGATAACATCATAGTTGCCTAGACGCAGGTCGTGTATAATTTCTAAGCGTTTTAAAGTTTTAATTTCAGAGTGTATATAGTTAACTTTGATTTTCTCACCGGCCAAATGTTCTGCCAAATCTTCGGCCATTCTTTTGGTTAGGGTAGTGACTAAGATTCTTTGTTTTTTAGCTATCCTTTTTTTTATCTCTGAAATAAGGTGTGGGATTTGGCCTTCGGTGGGAAAAATTTCAATGGTTGGGTCAAGAAGTCCGGTGGGTCTGACCAGCTGTTCAGCTAAGCCTTTCTTGCCTGATTTTTTTAACTCAAAAATCTTTGGGGTCGCGGAAACATAAATTACTTGATTTACTCTTTCAGAAAATTCCTCAAATCTTAGGGGCCGATTGTCAATTGCTGAAGGCAGTCTGAAGCCGTGCTCTATAAGCGTGGATTTGCGGGAATGGTCGCCATGAGACATGCCCCTGACTTGAGGAATGGTAATATGGGACTCATCAATTATGGTTAAAAAGTCTTTTTTTGTTTTGAAAAAGTCTAACATCGTATAGGGCGGGTCTCCGGGACTTCTGAAGTCAAGATGGCAAGAGTAGTTTTCAATGCCGTGGCAATAGCCGGTTTGTTTAATCATTTCTAAGTCCAGTTCAGTACGCTCTTTGAGACGCCAAGATTCCTCGCTTCGGCCGTCTTTTTTCAGTTTTTTAATATGTTTATCCAGTTCGGCTTTTATGTTGCTTAAAGCCAGAGACAGTTTGTTTTGGGGAGCAATCCAATATTTTGCCGGAAAGATCTTTGTTTCAACAACTCTGTGATATTTCAAGTCGCCAAAGTCCAAAGCTTCCAGGTCAATATTTTCGGCTATCCCTATTCTTTTTATCTTATTATTAAAAATCTTGATTTTTATAACCTTATCTCCGGTGGCTGGTATAATTTCAAATTCTTCACTGGTTTTTCTGAACTTTCCTCTTTTGAGTTCTATGTCCTGGGAATATTGAAGGCGGATTAAGTTTTTGTGTAGCTCCGAGTTGGTCATTTTCTGACCTTCAAAAACTTCTAAACTCATTTTTTTGTATTCTTCCGGCGAACCAAGATTGTAAATGCAAGAAACGGAAGCGACTATAATTACATCATCTCTGGTCAGTAAAGCTTGGGTTGCGGCGTGGCGCAGTTTGTCAATTTCTTCGTTGATGCGGGAGTCTTTTTCTATATAAGTTTTGGTGTGTGGTATGTAAGCCTCCGGCTGATAGTAATCATAGTAACTTACAAAATAGTGAACCGAATTTTGAGGAAAGAATTCTTTAAATTCTTGGTAAAGCTGGGCGGCTAATGTTTTGTTTGGAGAAATTACCAAAGTCGGTTTTTTTATTTCAGCAATGACGTTGGCGACGGTAAAAGTCTTGCCCGAGCCGGTAACGCCCAAAAGGGTTTGATGTTTCAAGCCTGATTTTAAGCCAGCAATCAGCTTCTCAATTGCTTGAGGCTGGTCGCCGGTCGGTTTAAATTTTGAGGTTAATTTGAACAAGTGGTTGTGGCTATAAAATCAATCACTTTCCTTACGAGATGGACCTTGCAGGCAAATCATACTTGCTACACTCAATTTGCCGATAAAAATTAGGTGACCGGTCGAAACCATCCCTCCTAATTTTTATTACCGGCCAAATTATCGCTTCGCTTCGTTAATTTGCACTGCTCGGCCATATTCGACGGAAAGTGATTGATTTTATCGCCATCTTTAAATCTCTTATTCTAAATGTTAGTATTAATCTGTGATTTCCTTTATTTCCGGCACAATTGAGGCGGTTTCTGACCGGTCGGTGATAGTAAATACCGGTGGACTGGGTTATAGGGTCATATTGCCAGAAAGAGTTCATGGTATTTTATCAAAAGTTGGCTCACAAGTCAAGCTTTTTATCTATACAAATTTTAATTCTCGCGAGGGGATTTTTGATTTCTATGGCTTTGAAAAGCCGGAAGAATTAGCTTTTTTCCAACTACTTTTGACAGTATCAGGAGTGGGACCAAAATCAGCCCAAGGACTTCTCTCTTCAGTTGATCTACAGACTTTGCAATTGGCTATTATTAGGGGTGATGACAATTACCTAAGGAAATTGACTGGTATTGGCTCCAAAACCAGTCAGCGCATAATTTTAGAGCTGAAAAATAAATTGTTAGAAAAAGGCCTCGGCGTAGGCCAAGACCGTGACTTTGCCTCTGAAGGCGAAGCCATAGACGCTTTAGTTGCTTTGGGCTATTCTGCCTATCAGGGCAGAGAAACACTTAAAGAAGTTTCAGCGAATGCCAAGACTTCGGAAGACAAAATTAAAGAGGCGTTAAAAATCTTGGGTAAACAGAAGAAATGAACAGCTTCCTCCAGTCAAAAGATTGGTTTGATTTTCAAAGGTCTTTGGGGAGATCTGTTTTTGAATATGACAAAGATGGAATTAAGACGGGAGTTATAAAATTGCCCGAGCCCTTTAAGAAGAGTTATCTTTACATTGCCCATGGTCCAGAGGCAGATTTTAACTCAATGACA
>DATDTF010000012.1:0-2294 GCA_036517795.1 Minisyncoccota bacterium | reverse complement strand
CTGGTTGGACAGGGAACCAATTCCGGTTTTTGTTTTTTTGGATGAGAATATTGCCTATATGGACGAAAAGATTGCGGAATATTTCGTCGAAAACCTGCCAAATGAAGTTCAAAAGTTTGATCTGATTATTTTTCCTTTTCCTAAAAAATGGAAGGGACAAAAAGATTTCCAAAACGTAATCTCTCTCAAAGATCTGATTTATTCTCAAAAACACATAAAACATTGTTTGAATAAACAGCCATCGCCAGTATTTGTTTTTCTGACTCTCGATTTAAATTTTATTGACGATGTGGATTATGGTTTTGAAAACCCAGACCCGGGTGATAATGGGGCAGAGCGCAGGGATGAGGTGGTTGAAGATAGTGACGGGTTTATTTTGCTTGGCAAAAGTCCTGTAAAACTTTTTGTGGCCTGCGGACATCATAAACAGAATGCCAAGAAGAAAATTTTGGCAAAAGAAATTTCAGATTTTTTAAGTTCTTTTTTGAACAGCCGTTTTAAATAATTTAACCCCTGCCACTTTTCGTAAGAGAAGGTGGTGGGGGTGTTTTTTCCGAAGTTTGGTGTTATTATATTAGAAGAACGTTTGTTTACAGTGCAGATATTTAATCTCAAACAAAAATTATTGGATAGATCGGAAAGCTCTGAGCCCAAAGGGCTGTCTTGGATTTTGGTTGTTTTGCTTCTGATTCTTCTTTCTGTGGCTATTGCTCATTTCGGCAGTAATGGCAGTCCGGATTCTTTTTCATCATCAGCCAGTCCCGGTGTTTCCAGTCGGCCGTCCCGTAACTACTCGGTGTTTTATAGTGGTGGTGTTTTTAGTCCTACCAACTTGAGGATTCACCAAGGCGACTCTGTTCAGTTTCAAAACAAGAGTTTTTTTCCGATAAGAGTAGCGTCGCAGGATTCTTCCAGAAGTTCTGAAAATTTAGGTTTTCAAACGAGTAAAGAAATTCTTCCCAATCAGGAGTTTTCCTATGTTTTTCAGTCTGCCGGTATTTTTAATTATTATAATGAAAGAAATCCGAATGAAGCGGGGACAATCATAATTAAGCAGTAAACCAATTATTCTGCCGATATTTTCTTTGCCGAGTTTTTACATTGTCTGATTATGAAAAATCCTTTAACCATAAAGGTTGAATCATCTCTGGGCATTATTCTTTTGGCTTGTCTTGCGCTGTTTTTTATCTCATTCTTTTTTATTGTAATGAAAAATTTCAACTCGGAGGTTGACATTGGAGCTTTGCAATCCAGCAATATCAAGAGGATAAAAATAATTTCAGGACCAGAGCGGGAGTTGATAGACGGTTGGCTTGCTGATAATGTTTCTGTGATAATTGTGCCGGAGGGCGATAATAAGTATCGGTACATTTTGCACAAATATCCAGATAAACCTTGGGTCAGATGATTGTAAAAGGTTTAATTTTATTTGTATCAGCCCAGATTTTGGGGCTTTTAACGGCTCAGCGTTATTTGGTTGCTCTGCAATCTGCCAATTTGTCTATTTCTGGTTTGAGATTTTCTTTTTGGGATATTTTTGTTTCTTCTGTCGTGCTGTTGGTTTTTATCTTTTTTGCTTTCAGGCGGGGCAGGCCGAGCCGGATTTTTTTTAAGATTTTTCTTTGGCTGGTTATTTTTAGCGGTTCACAAGTTGTTTTCTGGGCTTTTCTTCCGCCCGTGACTGCCTTAATTGCGTTTATCTCGTTTTTGGTATTAATCTCGACGATACCCAGGGTCGCAATTCAAAATCTGGCTGTAATTTTGGCCATTACCGGAATTGGCTCTATGTTGGGCCTTAGTCTCACCCCCATGACGGCGGTTATACTTTTGGCTTTATTTTCTGTTTATGACATTGTTGCCGTCTATTTTACCGGACATATGGTAAAAATGGCAGAGAACATGATTCAATCAAAGGCAATTTTTGGTCTGGTCATCCCAAACAAGTTTTCAGATTTTAAGGAGAAAACCGGCAACATGAAGCTAGGGGAACAGTTCATGATTTTGGGAAGTGGAGATGTGGCTTTGCCTTTAATTTTAGTTTCTTCGCTTGTTGGGGTTTCTTTGGTTCAGGCTTGGATTGTGGCTGGCTTTGCTGTTGTCGGTTTTGTTATCACCCATTTTTTATTCATAAATCAAAAAGAAAGAAAACCAATGGCGGCCTTACCGCCGATAGCGATGATGTCAATTTTGGGATATTTGATAACAAGTTTCCTGCAATAAAATCTAAAGCACATGAAAATAACTTTTTATGGTGGAGCAATGTCGGTAACGGGGGCAAATTATTTGCTTGATTT
>DATDTF010000011.1:0-81172 GCA_036517795.1 Minisyncoccota bacterium | reverse complement strand
CAACCGGTGCCTGCGGTTTCCATAAGATTGAGTTTAAACTAAAAGCCCTGCATAAATTTGCAGGGCTTTTAGTTTAATTTTTCAAATTCACTTTCTCTAAAAATTCAAATATTTTTTCGTGCAAAAGCGCATCCCCTGCTCTCTGTTTTATTTTCTCTATGTCCGGACCCTGTTTATCGGGAGCACTTGTTAAGTATCTGGCAACTAGGCTGTCAGTGGCCTCCTGTGCTTCCTGTTCACTAATTTTAACGCTCTCTCTTTTACCGATTTCCCGCATAATCAAACCGCGCCTAATCTGACTTTCAGCCTGCTTATACCAGTTTTTCTTGAGATCATCTCTCGTTTTTTTTACTTGAGCCAGATAAAGAGACAGCTCCATTCCTTGCTGATGAAGATTATCGTCAAAGTTGGCAACCATGGCTTCAAGCTGTTCCTCTATCAATTTGGGCGGAATCGACATTTCCGATTTTTTATCTACCCTGTCTAAGATTTCCAAACGCAGCCTATCTTTTTCTTTCTGTTCTTTCTCTGTTTTCAAAGCAGAACGAATGCTGTTTTTAAGATCCTCGGAAGACTGAAAGTTGCCCAAAGTTTTAAAAAATTCGATATTTAAATCAGGTATGGTCCCGGTTTTAATTGACTTGACCGTTACTTTAAAATCCAACACTTTACCGGCTATTGTTTTCTGATAGTAATCGTCCGGGGATTTGAGAGAAAAGTTTTTTGTTTCGCCCTTTTTTAAACCGATTAAATTGTCCTCAAAGCCCGGAATAAAGCCGCCTTTTCCAAGTATCAAAGGATGATTTTCACTTTTACCGCCATCGATCAGTTTTCCGGCATCTGAAACCTCAAAATCAACTTCCAAGTGATGACCGTTTTGAGCCGGCCCCTCAAATTCTTTAAAAACCATGCGGGATTCCAAAATCTTTGTCATGGTTTCTTCTATTTCTTTTTCCTCTACTGAAACTTCTTTTTTTGAAACCTCCAGCCCCTTGTACTCACCCAATTTCACTTCGGGAAATAAAAGCAGTTTAATGGAGTACTTAACTTGTGTTGGCGTGTTTTCTGTAACTTTTAAATCCGAGGAGCTTATAACTTCCAGCTTCTCTTTGCGCAAAGCATTAGCCAAACTATCGGTTACCGCGAACTCTAAAGCTTCCTCCAATATCTTCTGGTCGCCTATATTTTTCCTCAAAACGTCAAATGGTATTTTACCGCTCCTAAATCCGTCAACCTGAACAACTTCTGAAAGTTTTTCTCCGGTTTTCTTTAGATAGTGTTTAAGGTCTTCTTCGTCTAGCTCAACCCAGAGTTCAGCTTCGGAATTTTTTAATTCTTTGATTTTTGTCAGCATTTATTCTTTTAGTTATTTGTTTCTGTATCGGCTTCGGTTACTGCAGGCTCAGTGCCAACTGCAGGCGCGCCATCAACGCCTGGACCTTCTAGTTCTTCCGAAGAAACTTTTTCTTTGGGCGATCTTACGTCTATTTTCCAGCCGGTAAGCTTGGCGGCCAATCTGACGTTTTGGCCTTTTTTGCCTATTGCTAGAGAAAATTGATCGTCACCAACCTCAACCAGAGCATGCTGTCTATTTTTGTCCATGACTTTTACATCCAAAACTTTGGCCGGAGAAAGCGCGTTAGCAATAAACTTAACAGGATCATCGTTCCATTCAATAATATCAATCTTTTCGCCGGAAAGTTCGTTGATGACCGTCTGAACACGCACTCCCTTCTGACCGACCAGAGACCCTATCGGATCGATACCTTCCTCTTTGGAAAAAACTGCTATCTTGGAGCGAGAGCCAGCTTCTCTGGCAATTGATTTAATCTCCACACTGCCAGTTTCAATTTCCGGAACTTCAAACTCAAAGAGTTTGGCTATAAGCCTGGGGTGAGAACGCGACAGTAAAATAACCGGTCCTTTGTTGGTTTCTTCTACTCTAAGAATGTAGAATCTAAATCTCTGATTTATTCTATAGTTATCATTTTCAATTTGTTCTACTGGAATCAGCAAACCGTTTGTTTTACCCAAATCCACAAAAACCATTAGTCCCTCTCTTCTTTGGATAACACCGCTAATTACCTCGCCTTCTTTCTTTTTAAACTCTTCAAAAATAACGTCTCTTTCAATTTCTCTAAGTTTTTGGATTATAACCTGTTTCGCTGTTTGAGCGGCAATTCTGCCAAAATCGGTTTTAGTCTCCAGAGAAGTAATCACTTCGTCGCCAATTTTCAGCTTTTTATTTATTTTCTTAGCCTCCTCCAAAAGAATATGTTTCTCGGGGCTATATTTTATTTTAAGCTCTTCGCCAGTTTCCTGATCCAATCTTCTTTCAGAAGGGTCTCTTTCTTCTTCCAGTTTCAAAGGCAACGGTCCGGTAACATAGCCTTCTTCGTCCGACCCTTCTATTACGTATTTAATTTGAGTAATAGCAATATCGCCGGTTTCCGGATCAAGCTTTGCCCTGATAATTTGGCTCTTTTCTCCATAATCTTTCTTGTAAGCAGCGGCAATTGCCAGCTGTATGGTTTCTATGATTTTGTCTTTTGAAATACCCTTCTCTTCGGCAATCTGATGAATCGCCGATAAAAATTGTTTTGTGTCTAACATGTCTCGTCAAAGGTTCCAATTGATATCAGTAAAATTGCGGTAAAGAAGTCCTTTTCTTAATGCTTCCGAGAGATTTGCTTCTTTGGAGCAATTTTACGGTCAGCGGCTATTCGGCAGAGCTGAAAGCTCGCAGCCGATTAATAGCCGCTGAGATAGCAATTGGAATCGATGTTACAGCTTATTATAGTTTATTTTAAAAAATAAAGCCCGCATTCTAGCGGACCATATCTGAGTATAATCATTTTATTCTAAATCTAAACAAAAGTCAAGAGCAACCACCTACTGGCAACGCAAAGTCGTCTTTAAATCGTTCCAAACTCCTTTATCATAAACCTCTTTTTTGGCCTCTCGGCTGACGTTACCGCATAAAACACCATCATCAGCGCTTGAGAAGGAAAAATCAAAAATGGATTTATTTGCCTCAAAGCCTCTTTTTAAATACTCGGCAATCTGCTGTCTCTCTTCCATCTTGGTGCTTGCCTTAAAAGAAAGCAGTGCTTCTTGTAAAATTTTGTTTCTCTGTCTTATCTTGCCCACTTCTTTAAAACCAAAAAAGACCGCCAGACCGAACAGAATAAAGATGATTATTTGAATTTTATACATAACCAAAGTCTTAACACCTGTTCTTAAGTATTATCACAAATAAGGATGCCTGTTATCCACAGAATTTCTCTTGATAATATCTTGCGGTTCGCTAAGGTGAGGCAGAAGATGATATAATAAATCAGAGAGAAACTCTCACTATGGTCAACCCCAAAACTCTTCCTCAAGAACTGGAAGAAAAATTAGGAGAAATTGAAAAAGAAAGAATTGAACAACAGGCCAAAGACATTGCCAACAAAAACAACCTGGCCTACATAAACATCGCCACAAATCCAATTGATCCAGAAGCTCTAATCTTGATCGGGGAGGAAGAATCCCGAACTGCCCAAGCAGGTGTAATCTCAAAAGAAGGAAAAAAACTCAAGACGGTAGTTGTTGATCCAAAAAATCCAGAAACACAAAAATTGACAGCCAGACTGGCCAAAGAAGGCTTTTCCCTTAACCTGGGAGTGGTTTCTATTTTGGGAATACACAAAGTTTGGGACAAATATAAAGAGCTGTCTAAGCAAACCGAAGAAAAAATCGGCACTGTATCTATAGACACGAGCATCATTTCTGAAACTCAAAAAGAAATCAAAAATATCTCTGATTTAAAAGAAAGAATTGGTAGTATCTCAACCACCAATCTTTTGGAAATTCTCCTTGGCGGAGCCATAAAAGTTGAGGCTTCTGACATCCATATGGAGCCTGAAGAAAAAAGCGTCAGACTGCGTTATCGGATTGATGGCGTATTAAATGACGTTACCGAAATAAAGTCGGAAAATTACAACAAACTTCTTGCCCGAATAAAAATAAATTCGGGCTTAAAACTTAACATCCACAACACACCTCAAGACGGAAGGTTTACGGTAAATTTTAAAAACAAAGACATAGAAATACGTACATCGGTTTTACCGGGAGCTTATGGAGAAAACACGGTTATGAGAATTTTAGATCCGGAAACCATCAGACAAACTATTGAGGATTTGGGCATGACTCCGGAAAACTTCACATTAATAAAAAAACTTCTCCAAAAAACAACCGGCTCAATATTAACTACCGGCCCCACTGGATCTGGAAAAACAACCACTCTTTATGCTTTTATCCGCCATGTCAATGAACCCGGATTGAAGATTATAACTATTGAAGATCCTGTGGAGTACCATATTGAGGGCATCTCTCAAACTCAAGTCAGTCCTGCTAAAGGCTACACTTTCGCCAGTGGATTACGCTCAATAGTAAGACAAGACCCAGACGTAATCTTAGTTGGCGAGATACGCGACGCAGAAACAGCAGAAATAGCCATGCAGGCGGCTTTGACCGGCCATCTGGTTTTCTCGACACTGCACACAAACGATGCCGCCGGAGCTATCCCCCGCCTTATAGACCTGGGCATCAAACCCGTAATGATCGCCCCAGCCTTAAATGCTGTCCTTGCTCAGCGTTTAGTCAGAAAGCTCTGCCCGGAATGTAAAAAGAAAGACACCATCTCAAAAGAAGATTATGAAAACATTAAAGAGACCTTCGCCACCCTTAGCAATAAAAACAAAATACCAAAAATAAAGGAAGACACCGAGGTTTTTTATCCCGGAAAATGTGCAGCCTGCAACCTCACCGGATACAAAGGACGCATCGGCGTTTTTGAAATATTTTTAATTGATGAGGAGATGGAAAGATTGATATTGAAGTCACCAGCCATTTCAGACGTAAAAGAAGCCGCATTAAAAAAAGGCATGATTACCATGCTTCAAGACGGTTACTTCAAAGCTTTAGAGGGAGTAACATCAATTGAAGAAGTAAGAAGAGTCTTAGGGTGAAATGAAACTTTAAAATTAAAAACTGCAACCTGTAGGCAAAGCCCGGATATTAAAAATATGCCGGGGCAAGATAACCCTGAGTAATCCCCCAGTCGGAACCAGGACAAACATCATTAAATTATCCCAATAAATCACAGTCGTTAAAAAGGATTTATTTGCCTACAGATTGCAGCTTTTAAGCCTATATTCTTCTATATTCTATACAAAATAAGTTATTATGTCAAATCAAGGACTTTCTGACAAAAAAAATATCAACACCGGGCAGGAAGATGAAAAGTTTCTAGATCTGGCGCTAAGACCGACAAACTTCAATGATTACATCGGCCAGGACAAGGTAAAAAGAAACTTATCAATCTTAATAAGCGCCGCGAGTAAAAGAAAAGACCCGTTAGAGCATATCCTAATACATGGACCTTCGGGTCTGGGCAAAACCACCCTGGCCTATATTATTTCCCGACAAATGGGTTCCAGTCTACGCATAACATCCGGTGCTACTCTGGAAAAAGCCGGAGATTTAGGTTCAATTTTAACCGGCTTAAATGAAGGTGACTTTCTTTTTATAGACGAGGTGCATAGACTGAATAAATTAGTAGAAGAAACTCTTTATCCGGCTATGGAGAATTACAAACTGGACATTATCATTGGCAAAGGCAACTCGGCTAAAACTCTCCAGATACAGCTACCAAAATTTACTTTGATTGCGGCAACCACCAAAATTTCTTTGTTATCCAGTCCGTTCCGCTCACGTTTTGGAGTAAGCTATAAACTAGATTTTTATAATCAGAGTGATATTGAGAAAATCTTAACCCGTTCCGCTCAATTATTGAGCATAAAAACCGAACCGGAAGCTTTAAAAGTAATTGCCGCCGCTTCCCGTTTTACTCCGCGTACAGCCAACAAACTCCTAAAAAGAGCCCGCGACTATACACAAAGCGAAAATAAAGAGGTCTTGACCGCAAGTCTTGCCAGCCAAACTTTAGACCTGCTTGAAATAGACCATATTGGTTTAGAAGCCACCGATAAAAAAATATTAAGCTCTATTGCTAAGAACTTCAACGGCGGTCCGGTAGGTTTAAAAACTATTGCCGCCCTCATCGCCGAAGATGAAAATACGATAGAGGATGTCTATGAGCCCTACCTGATGCAGATAGGTTTTTTGGCTAGAACCACCAGAGGCCGGGTTATCACACAAGAAGGCGCAAAACATATTGGCATAAAATTAAGCAAAGACATGCAAAGCACATTAGTCTAATGGACACGAAGATACCAATTGTTATTTTTTCTTGGTTAGCCGCCATTAGCGGCTTGTTTTTATTTTCCGGCACACCGAAACAGACAAACGACCTCCCAAAAACTGCCGGCTTAATCATAGGAACCTCTACCTCGCCAACACCCCCAATGGCACCAACAAAGACTCCCGGAAAAATAACCAGCCCTATACCCGGCTTCGAATCTCTGAATTCATCAACTCCACCACAGACAACTTCTTCGCCTTCTACAACAATTCCATCAACCACGAATCCCTTAAGCGCTACAACCTCTACGACCCTCCCTCCGACAACCAGTAGCACCATTCAAAACTTTACTCCTACTCCCACTCCTACTCCCACACCGACACCAAATCCGACACCTGAACAATCACAAAAAATAAACATCAATACGGCCGACAGCCAAGAACTGGAGAAAATTACAGGCGTCGGTCCGGTTATTGCCCAACGCATTATTGATTATCGAAAAGAAAAGGGGGCATTTCAAAAAATTGAAGATATTAAAAACGTCAACGGCATCGGCGACGCAAAATTTGAAAAAATGAAAAATGAGATTACAATATAACCAACTAGTTAGATTAAAAAAAGGACCTCAATATGTCCTAGCTCTCAAAATCTCCTTTTGTCCAAGATATCCCATATTTACCACTCAAATCCATATGGCTGCCCGCATGTCCTCTTGGAAAATCACAATGCAAAACCATCCCATCGTTACTTTTTTGTGTGCGGCTGAAACACTTACCTTTTACTTTTTTTACATCTTTAAATTTTAAAGGAAACTTGTAAAAGGGGCTGTCTGTTTCATAGCCTTTAACATCCGCAACAGAGACCTCAAAACCTAGATTAGTCAAAAGCTTCTTCAGTTCTTTTGACTTGGCTTCGCCTTGAAAAATAAGGTCGCCTTTAAGATACACCCCTCTGACATAATCTGCTCTAGCACCAACCACTCTTTCTGCCACAGAATCAACTCCTTTTCTTTTTTAAGTTACCAAAAAACATACTGCCGGGATAGTAACATAATTCTTACACCTGACGCAATAAGTTGAGTTGATGACGAGGATTTGTTTTGTTATATTCACAACATGTCAGGACACTCCAAATGGAGCCAAATTCGACATAAAAAAGGTATCGCTGACCAAAAAAAGGGTCGGGTTTTTTCTAAAATTTCAAAACTCATATCAATAGCCGCCCGAAAAGGCTCGGATCCGGAAAAAAATATGGAACTTAAAAACGCTGTTGAAAAAGCCCGGTCTTTGAACATGCCGAAAGACAACATAGAAAGAGCCCTAAAAAGAGTAGCTGAAAAAGACCTAGCACAACTTGAAGAACTTCTAATTGAAACGGTAGGCCCCGAATCGGTAAATATAATTATCACTGCGATTACCGATAACAAAAACCGGACAATCGGAGAAATAAAAAATATTCTCTCAAAACATGGGGTGAAAATGGCGCAGTCAGGCTCGATTATGTGGGCTTTTGAAAAGAAAAACAACGACTTTGTTGCTAAGTATCCAATCACAATCCAAGACCAAAATAATAAAAATGTGCTGGATAAATTATTTGAAGAATTAGACAATAACGAAGACGTTCAGGAAATATATACCAATGAAAATATTAGGGATTGACCCTGGAACCACAATCATAGGCTACGGCGTAGTAGAAACTGGAGCAAAGGGCCTGCTTTGCCTTGACTATGGAGTTTTTAGAGTCCAGACAGGAACTGAAACCAGCAACCGCATTACTTCTGTTTATGACTTTTTTGAGAAGCTTATAAAGAAACACCAGCCGGACAAAGCCGGCATTGAAAAGCTCTTCTTTTTTAAAAATGCCAAGACCATAACCCGAGTCAGCGAAACAAAAGGTGTCATACTCTTGGCTTTGCAAAAACTTGGAGTGGAAGTAAGCGAATTCACGCCTTTGCAAGTCAAGCAGGCTGTTTCTAATTACGGCCGGGCTGACAAAAAACAAGTTCAAAAAATCATTAGTTTAATTTTGGGACTAAAAGAAATACCCCAACCTGACGATGCCGCCGACGCTTTGGCAATAGCAATTTGTTGTGCTAATACCACAAAGTGGGGATAAAAAGTTGACATAAATTTTTATTTGAATACAATATCCCAAGGTCGTATATGACTAAACTTATTAATAAAATCAAAATGATTACAAACACATGGAAGTTGGATGAAGACAATAACTTTGTCCAAGACCCTGTAGAGGACACTGCTGAACCAAAAGAAGATGACGATGATGATGATTTAGAAGACGACAACGAAGAAGCTAAGGATGATAGCGATGCTGAAGCAGTAGAAGACACCCTCAACTAAATAAATAACCCCCCTAGGGGGGTTATTTATTTATTGGGTTTTACTTTATAAAATTTTCTTGGGCCTATTTTAAGAATCGAGCCCTCTTCTTTAATTTCCATATTTTCATTCCAATTTTCAACAACTTTATCGTCCAAACTTACCGCTCCTTGCTCAACAAGTCTTTTGATTTCTCCTTTGGAAACGACAATGCCTGCAATAAAACTTGTGTTTAAAATGTCTCCTTTCCATTGAATCTCCTCCATTTTTTCGGGAGGTTCATGACGGCTAAAAACTCTACTAAATTCTTCCTTGGCTTTTTGAGCTTCTTTTTCGCCATGATACATTTTAACCAACTCAAAAGACAATTCTTCTTTCAGCTTTTTGGGGTTCTCACTATTTTTGTGCCGCTCTTCAATTTCAGCAATTTTCTGATCTGAGAGTTCTGTTGCAAACTTAAATAAAGGCAAGATTGCACTATCAGTCAAAGACATAACCCGACCGAACATTTCTTGTGGAGAATCGTTAAGAGAAACATAGTGGCCTTCACTTTTGCTCATTAACTTTTTGCCCGTCTCCGGATCTTCTAACAACTTCGTGGTAATGACAATTTTGTCCTTGCCTAGAAACGACTTAACCAAATCTCGGCCGACCATCATGTTAAATGTTTGGTCGGTACCGCCAACCTCGCCATCAACTTTCATCGCAACCGAATCATAGCCCTGCATTAAGGGATAAAGAAATTCTTCCAATGATATTGGTTTATTTTCAGTTAGCCGCCTTTGAAACATATCTCTAGTAATCATTTGTTGAACAGTTACCTGGCGGGCAAGTTTTCTTATTTCATTAAATGTCAGTTTGCCAAGCCACTTGCTGTTGTATTTCAACTCAAAAGAACCTTTGGGCAAGATTTTTATCACCTGCTTTATATAAGTCTTCATGTTGTCTTCAACTTCCTTGACCGAAAGAGATTTGCGGGCAGTATCTTTGCCTGTAGGATCGCCGGTTTGAGCGGTAAAGTCTCCTATCAGCAAAATCACTTTATGTCCCAGACTAATTAATTTCTTGAGAACAAAAAGATTTGTAGTGTGACCTAAGTGAATATCCGGACCAGTTGGGTCTATTCCCAGATAAAAAGTCAGCCTGCGTCCAGACTTAAAAATTTCTTTAGCCTTATCCACAGAAGGGAAAACTGCTTCTATATTTCTTCCAAAAACTTCATTAATTTTAGATTCATCGGTAATAACTTTCGCCATAATCCAATAATACCCTTTGGCTCTATTTTATTCAAATACTTCAGTACGAAGATTGAAAAAGTCATTTAATTGTGGCAAAATAACCGAATGCTTAAATCTAACTGGCTACCTAACTTCCAAAGCGCAAAAGTTCGGCAGCGCAATATCGGAAGTTGGTTGACTATCGTGCCACATGTTTAAATCTTTTTTACTTACCCTTTTTTTGCTGCTGATAATCGGGCTTGTCTTGACTACCGCCTTGTTTTTGTATGTGGCAAAGGACCTGCCAGATCCTGAAACCATAATCTCAAGAAGGGTCAGTGAATCTACCAAGATTTATGACAGAACCGGCAATACTGTTTTGTATGATATTCACGGCGAAGAAAAAAGAACTATCGTCCCTTGGGAAAGAATGCCTGAAAATATAAAACTCGCCACATTGGCTTCGGAAGATTCTTCTTTTTATTCCCACCAAGGTCTGGACTTTAAGGGAATTATCCGAGCTTTTATAAAAAACCTTACTGAATTTAGAATTTCCCAAGGCGGTTCAACAATTACCCAGCAACTGATAAAAAATGCTCTGCTCGGCGACCAGCGTCAAAACTTTTTTTCCGTTACATCAAGAAAAATCAAAGAAGCGTTACTTTCAATAGAAATAGAGCGTAAATTTTCAAAAGACCAGATTTTCTGGATGTATCTGAACCAGATACCTTATGGTTCTAACTCTTACGGCGTCGAAGCGGCCAGCCAAACTTTTTTTGGGAAACAAGCAAATAGTATCTCTCTCGCTGAAGCCGCTTTGCTGGCCGCCTTGCCCAAAGCACCTTCTTACTATTCTCCTTACGGCGAGCATCTGGACGAAGCGCTGAAAAGAAAAAACGGTATCTTAGAAAAAATGCTCCTTCTTGGTTATGTTGATGAAAACCAACATAACACTGCAATCAACGAAAAACTTAGTTTTAAGCCTTCGCGTGAAAACATCATAGCTCCGCATTTTGTTATTTTAGTAAAAGACTATTTGATAAAAAAATACGGAGAAGAAATGGTAGAAAATGGCGGACTAAAAATATTTACCACCCTTGATTACAATCTCCAAGGAATCGCTGAACAAGCAATAAGTAGCCATGCGGAAAAAAACGAAAAGCAGTACAAAGCAAAGAACGCCGCCTTAACGGCGATAAATCCTCGTACAGGCCATGTTCTTGCGATGGTTGGTTCAAGAGACTACTTCGACTTGGCCAATGAAGGTAACTTTAACGTTGCAACGGCAAGACGCCAACCTGGATCGTCTTTTAAGCCCTTCGCTTACGCCGTAGCGATAGAAAAAGGATATACCGACTCAACCATACTTTTTGATCTTAAAACGGAATTTAATCCTCAATGCCTCGCCGACAGCAGTCAGGAAAAAGACTCGTTCGGGTTGGATTGTTATCATCCACAAAACTATGATGCAAGGTTCAGGGGTCCGGTAACAATGCGCCAAGCCCTAGCCCAATCTCTCAATGTGCCTTCCGTAAAAACACTATATTTGGCCGGGATAGACGACACAATTAACTTCGCCCAGAGAATAGGCATTTCTACGCTTGAGGAAAACCGTAAAAATTTTGGATTATCTTTGGTTTTAGGAGGAGCCGAAGTAAAGCTAATTGATATGGTTTCCGCTTATGGGACATTCGCTAACGACGGAATACGTCAATCCCCCGCTTTAATACTAAAAATAGAAGATTCTGAAGGAAATATTTTAGAAGAATACAAACCGAAAGAAGAAAGGGTGATTGAATCCCAAATAGCAAGAACTATCACCAGTATCCTTTCTGACAATTCGTCGCGTACAGCTGTTTTTGGCGCCAACAGCAGCCTATACTTCCCCGATAGGCCTGTTGCCGCAAAAACTGGAACCACTCAAGAAAACAGGGATGCCTGGGTTCTTGGATACACGCCCTCATTAAGCGTAGGCGTTTGGGTCGGTAACAACGACAATACCTCAATGACTAAACAAGGTGCTGGTATCTCTGCTTCCGGGCCTATTTGGCACGAATTTCTGGCCACAGCTCTAAAAGAAAGCACCCCTGAAGAATTTTTACAACCGGATCCGATAGAAGTAGATAAAATAATGCTTAATGGTTCTTACTTGCCAATAAACACGGGAGACTCAAAAGACATACACAGCATTTTATACTACTCAAAAAAGAACGACCCCAGAGGAGATTTTCCTTCAGATCCTTATCAAGATCCCCAATTTAAAAACTGGGAAGAAACAGTCAGAAAAAACTTCGGACCACCTGCTAATTAATTGGGTTTATTTTATAACGATTCTTTTTATCGCAAAAATAAATTTTTGATTGACCTGTTTGATAATTTCAGCCTCTCTTAAACTTACTTCCTGTGCAAAAGATTTATTTTTTGTTTCCAAAAAAACCAAATTAGATTTTAAATAAAAATTTTTAACATATTTTAAATTTTTATCTGTGTTAAAAATTTTTATTAATGTTTGTTTAAATAATTCTCTAAAAATTCTATCCTGTTTAGTTCTCTCTTCTAAATCTTTTTTTAAACTGCTAAATCTTTTTTTCAAAAGTTCCATATAAGTTGCGGTCAGAAAAAACCTTAGTTTCTCAAAGGCATAATCAAGTAAGTAATATCTTTTCTTTCTTCTGGTCTTATAATTAAAGGATTGCCTTCTCCTGTAAACTCTAAAACTATATTTTCTGTGGGAATAATTTTTAAACCATCCATTAAGTATCTGTAATTTACCATTACCTCAAAAGGTTCATCTTTGACAATGGCGCTGCTAATCCATGAAGAAGCTTCTCCTTTGTCAGTATTTTTGGCGGCAATTCTCAAACCCTCGCTTTCCCCATTTATTTTAATATCGGAAATGTGAGACGAAAAAACTCCAGCTAAACGCACGCTTTTTTCAATTTCTTCTTTTTTTACGAGTACTCTTGATATCCGCCTTTCCGGTATGACTTTTTTATAATCTGGATAAGAACCGTCTATCAATCTTGAAACAATTTCCAAATCTTCAGAAACAAAAAATATCTGATTGTCTGAAATTGAAATAGAAATATTTTCTAGTCCCGGAAGAATTCTGATCAACTCTTGTGCCGTTACTCTTGGAAGAATGATGCTTTGTTCTGGTTTGCTATTTTTTATATTTAAAACTTTTTCGGCCAATCTGAAACTGTCAGTTGCCGCCCCTTCAATTTTGTCAGCAGAAAAATTAATTAAAATACCTGACAGCTCCGGCCTGCTTTCTGACAAAGAAACCGAATCAATAACGGTCAACAGTATCTCTAAAAATTCTTGTGACGGAATTTTGATAAAACTGTTTTCTTTTACCCTTGGTATGATTGGAAAGTCTTTGGCCGAAAAACCAATAATTTTAGTTTTATAACTGTCAGAGTTTATTGAAATAACATGTTCTTTGGAATTTATGGTTATTTTTTCATCCTGTATATTGTCAATAAAGTCAGAAAACACTTTTGCCGGCACTGCTATCTCTCCCTCCTCTTCAATTTTTGCTCCAATCCAAGAATTCATCCCAATTTCAAGATTAGTTGATGATATTTTTAGTCTTCCGTTTTCTGTTTTTAGAACAATATTTTGGAGTACCGGTAAAGTAAGATTCTTGGAAACAATTCTTTCCACCAAAGTCAGACTTCTTTTAAGGTTTTTTTGATTGACTGTAATAATCATAATAATTAGATAAAGATTTATTATTACTATTATTAAGATAGCAATAATTGTGGATAACAGTTAGAAAACATTGATAAATAAAATCTTTTTCATATTTTATTTATAGGAAATACTGTTGATAAAGATTTAATAACCTTGGTAGAAAAATAGCTTAACTTTCAAAAAATATTTGTAAGTTGAAAGTTGTACTCAAACTGTCATCCAGTAATCCCAAAAATGTTAACAACCTTATCAACAATTATTTTAACTTATTTATCAAAGGATTGATATATTCTTTCTTTGATTAAAACAATCTCTTGTTTTGTAATTTCATCCGTTTCTTCTTCTGTTTTTACTTTTTCATAAGCATGAATTACTGTGGAGTGGTCTCTACCTCCTAACTTCTGACCGATTTCCGGAAAAGACGATTTGGTTTCTTCTCTCAATAAATACATGGCAATCTGTCTGGGTCTTACCACCTCTTTCTTGCGGCTTCTTTTTATTAAATCGCTTGGCGAAATATTGTAGAAGTCAGAAACTGACTTTAAAATCAATTGAGGTGTAGTTTTTTTATAGGGTGTACTCAAGTAAGTCGCCAGCAGTTTTTTAACCTCTTTAACATCCAGAGTTTTGTTATAAATCTGGCTTACAGCAATAATTCTGTTTAAAGCGCCTTCCAGTTCTCTTATATTTTTTTGTATATTTGTTGCTATGTAACCCAGGACATTTTCATCTAAAATAATATCCTTTTGTTTAGTTTTTAGCTTCAAAATAGCCAGTCTCGTTTCAAAGTCGGGTATGTTTATATCGGCAATCATTCCCCCTTCAAAACGGGATCTAAGTCTTTCTTCCAATGCAGGTATTGCTTTAGGCGGCCTATCTGATGATAAGATGATCTGCTTGTTCTTCCCATACAGCTCATTAAAGGTTGCAAAAAAGATATCTTGAGTTTTTTCTTTTCCGGCTATGAACTGAATATCGTCAACAATAAGCATGTCCAGTTTTGCATACCTACTTTTAAGTTCTTCAACATTTTTATTTCTTACAGACTCAACAATTTCAGCCGTAATTCTTTCTGAAGGAATATAAAGGACTTTTTTGGTCGGGTCGTCTTCCAGAATCTTGTTGCCGGTAGCTTGTAATAAATGAGTTTTTCCTAAACCGACTCCACCGTAAATAAACAGAGGGTTATAAGCCTTACCGAGATTTTTGGCTACAGCCGAGCTTGCGGCATGAGCCAACTCATTGTGAGAACCGACGATAAAAGAGTCAAAAGAATATTTTTTGTTTAAATTCGTTTGGGGATTAATATCGGCAGGTTGTTTGTTTTCAAACACCCGTTCTGTAATGAATTGAGAAAAATCCTTTTTGATAGTTGATTGGGGTAAACTGTTGCCGATGGTGTATTTAATTTCTCTAATTTCCGGAGAAAAAGTTTGTATAGAAGTCAGTATCTGTTTATGGAATTTGTTTTCTAACCATTCTTTGATGAATCCGTTAGGGACTCCGACTATGACCAAAACCCCCTCATTGGCTAATATGGAAGTGTTTTTAAACCAGGTGGTAAAGTTGGCTTTGGAAAGAGAAAGCTCCATCTCTCCCAAAACAGCTTTCCATAATTCTTCTTTGGTCATATTTGTTTTTCCTAATTACTTTCTTCTAGTTGACGGTGCTAAAGTTCGGCAGTGTCAATGTCGGGAGTTAATTAATTATCGTTGCTCATTATTTATTCTTCCCTAATTCTAAGATAAACAGGCAGACTTAAAAACAGAGTGCTTTAGTTTATAAATTGTTTATAAAAAGTGGATGACCGCCCCAATGCCGATATTGAACTTTTTGAATTTCACGAGCCCGACGTTGTCAGCGGTCACTAATTACCTAATCCCAGCTGGTAGTGTGAAAACTCGGCAAATTGCAATATCGGCAGAATAGTATATATTACTTATATGAAATCAACATTATATCGTCCTAAAACCAAAAAGAGGAAAAACAAGCACGGATTTTTGAAAAGATCACAGAAAAAATCAGGGCGAAAAGTGCTGTTAAGACGCCGACGCAAAGGCCGGCACAAGCTTACTGTTTAAGCTGAAAATGACATGGCTCTATCTAAAAAGCACAGAATCAAGAGCAAAAAAGATTTAGATCGGATTTTTAAAGCAGGCAGAAGTTTTAGAAGTCATTTATTGCTGGTGAAAGTATCTAAAAACAGTTTTTCGTTTTGCCGGGGAGCTGTAATAGTTCCATCAAAATTTATTCAAAACGCAGTTTTGCGGAATAAGGTTAAAAGAATTGTTTTTAGTGTTTTGGCGTCAGTTTTTACTTTTTGTAAAGTACATGTTGATGTCGTTGTCGTCATCCAATCAAGCCTCAAAGAAAATAAATTTTCGGAAGCCAAAGAGAGTCTATTAGAAATTTTTAGAAAAGCCAATATTGTCTAGCTCTGTTAAGTGATGTCTAATAAAATTTTAAACAACAAACTGTTCGTTAAGATATTGCAAGAAGTGACAAGAGTTTATAAAAGAAACTTTTCTTATTTGTTGGCAGTGTCTCCTCATCTTTTTTTTCCGACAAGCTGCCGATTTTATCCTACCTGCTCTGATTATTTTACTGAAGCTATTCAAGAGCAGGGTTTGATTAAGGGCTCAATTTTAAGTTTAAAAAGAATAAGCAAGTGCCATCCTTTGGGCGGCCAAGACTTGATTTAATATGTCAACCATTTTTAACGAGGCTTTATACAGACCAATATTTAATTTTTTAGTTTTTATCTACAACCTGATTCCAGGGTCCGACTTCGGTTTGGCAATAATAGTTTTGACATTATTGGTAAGATTGATTTTCATGCCGCTGTCTGTCAAAGCTTTGCGTTCACAAAAACTGATGGCTAGGCTTCAGCCGAAAATTAAGGAGTTGCAGATGAAGTACAAAGACGATAAGGCAGCCCAAGCCCAAGCAGTCATGGCTCTCTACAAAGAAAATAAAGTTAATCCGGCTTCCGGTTGTTTACCTCTCATAATCCAGCTTCCCGTGTTGTTCGCTTTGTATAGAGCTTTTGCCAACGGCTTTAAGCCGGAGAGTTTGGGTCTGCTCTACGGTTTTATAAAAAACCCCGATACCATAAACAGCATCTCTTTCGGTTTTTTTGATTTGTCAAAAAACAGCCCGGCTTTGGCCGTTATTTCCGGCGCTTTTCAGTTTTTTCACTCCAAGCTTAGTTTTGCAAAGCAAGGACAAACGGCAGATTCTGGCTCCAAAGAGGCTTTAAAAGATAGTTTTGGCATGGGGGCAATGAATAAGCAAATGTTGTATTTTTTCCCAATTATGATTATAATTATTGGCTGGAAGTTGCCAGCCGGACTTGTTTTATATTGGGCGGTTACCACTTTGTTTTCAATGTTTGAACAGTTATATATAAACAAAAAATTTCCCAATTTGCCGAGCTAGGTTACTAAAATGAACGAAAATCTAAATGAAAAAATAGACGAAAAGCCCGTAATTTTAGAAAACGTTGCCAAAGACGTTCTGGATAAACTTGGCTATGAAACAAGTGTGAATATTTTTTCTAATGAGAAAGATCAAAGTCTGAAGGTTGTTGCCGTCAGCTCGAATGAAGACTTGAGCGCTTTGATAGGAAAAAACGGCCAGAACATAAAGGCCGTCGAACACATAATCAAACTTCTGTATTTCAAAAAAACTAAACTTTTAAATACTTCCCCGTCTCCTAAACCTTTCTCTTTTATGGTTGATATTAACGACTATAGAAAGCTGCGAGTACAGCAGGTGGTAGAAAAGGCTTTGGAAGTGGCAAACAGGGTCAAGGTCAGCAAAAAAGCTGAAGCTTTGGATCCAATGTCATCTTATGAAAGACGCTTGATTCACGTTGAATTGGCTTCCCATCCGGATTTGGAAACGGAGAGCATCGGTGAAGAGCCGGAAAGAAGAGTGGTGATTCGACCTCTAATAATATAAAGTAATAAAAACTGGGATTATATAATCCCAGTTTTTATTTTAAAGGCTAATAGAGAAGAGATACTGATCGTAGCCGTTTGTAAAAAAGATGAAATTTTCTACTGGTGATAAGAAAGGTTTTTCAATTTCAATTTGGTCGACAGAACTGGACTGAAACACCAAACCAAATTCCTTTTTAGTTAGGTCAAATTCATAAAGACCCTCCTCCGCGCCGTCGGCTTTAGTTCCTCCGCAATAAAATTTTTGTGAGTTTAAACTCCAAACGCATTTATCGGCATTGGTCTGCAGGCTGAGATCTAAAACAGAACGGTTATCTTCTTTAAGTTGAAGCAAGTTTGTCACTACACTACCGTCCTCTTTGCTGTGAGAATAAATTAAATTTAAGCCATCTGGAGACCAGAGAGTTTTTAAGTTGTTGGCTGACTCCAAAATTTTCTCCAGCTCCCCAGTTTCCATATTTAGCAGGAACAAACTTCGGTCTACCCCACTCGGACTATAGAAAGCAAGGCTATCCTTACTGGGCCAAGATATTTTTAATTGGCTATTTCTGGTGGGCAGAACGTTTTTAAAGGATGAGCCATCGGGATTTGCAATACTGATGTTTCCTTCTTCTGCTGAAGAGTCAAAAAACAAGTAAGCTATTTTTTGTCCGTCCGGAGACCAGGTTATTCCTGACATCTTTTCATTTAGATCTGTTAATATGTCAATTTTTAAGTCAGACAGGCTAAAAACTTGTCCGCGGGAAGTTTTTCTTGCGACAACTGCTTGCCAACCGTTTTTTGACCAGACAGCTCCGGTAACGTCTTCTTTAATGTTGCCGTTGATAATATTAATGCTTTGTCCGGCAAAGTCACTGGAGAAAATTTTTCCCGTGCCCTTTTCAAAGTAGTTAATATTTCTGCCGTTTTCAGAAATGGCCGGACTCACAACCTTGACACTGCTCAAGCGGTTTAACTTTACTGTAGTGGTTTTTTCAGATTCGGGCTTATTGGCGGAGAAATTTGAAAAACGGTTCAGTCCGGCTATGTTGGCAGTTTGTCCGGTGCCTTTGTTTGCCAAAAGGTAGCCTCCCAAAAAGGTTACTATACCAGCCAGCACAAGTATTAGAATTGTAAGAATTGTTTTTTGGTTCATCGTCCCAATGCCGATATTGTTCTTGTCTTTGACACACTCCGCCTTTGGCAAAGTCCCTTTTGACTTTATCCCAGCTGACACTTGCTAAAGCTCGGCAGAGCAATATCGGAATTAAATTGAGTTTCTTACCACTGACTCTACTTTATCATGCTGTTCCCGTCATTTCAATTTGTGTTAACGCCTCTTGTGATGACTGTCGGGCGTGCTTGAAGGCTTTTTTCTCGTCGTGATAATTTAGCCATACCCAAACTATCATTAGATTAATTATTGCCAGAAATGGTATGAGGTTAATTGCACCTCCAATTAGAACTTTCGTAAGCGGGTTTTTACGGGCTAATCGTCTAATTTTAACCATAGTTCTCGGTATTCTTCTGGCCAATCCTTTCATGCCAGGTATCTTGCTAAGAACTCGAGATGTTCTCATTGCCAAACTGCTTACTCTGGCTGCTTTTTGCTGAACATCCAAGATTGCTTCTTCCAGATTGCCAATAAGTTCATGGGCTTTTTTGAATCGGCTGTCGGTAAGCCATAAAGTGAAATATATAATACAAGTTCCGGCTATAGAAACTATCTTTGCAATTATTATGCCCGCACCTGTCAAATCCAAAAAATCAACGGCATCTATGGCACCAGCGACAAAAAATAAAAATCCATATTTTAGTAAAGAAGGGTTTTTATAGCTTTGTCCTTCTTCTGAAACTGCCAGCAATCTCTGTTTGGCCAAATTTAGTTCTTGTTCAGTTTGAAAAACTAAAGCTATCGCTTCTTCTTCATCAGTTTCATTTTCGGACGATTCTTCTATTTGGTCGGCCATAAGTGTTGACTAAGTTTTTTGCTGTTCGGCCCACTCTTTTTTCGCTCTCTCAATTTCTAAAATCTGGCGGGGGTCGGAAGTGATAATTTGGTCTTCAGTGTATGAGGCAACCACTCTGATGCCGACGTGGTTAGAGCCGGCAAAGAATAGTCCGTGTCCGACACCGGCTTCCAGCAGAAAGAATTTTTCAGCATCGGTAAGGTTAAATGTTTGCTTAACGCCTTCAATTGAGGCGGCGGATTGCTTCATTAAAATTTGAATTGAGGAGTTGGTGACGATTGCTTTGCCATAAGAAGAATTTAGAAAGTCAGGCACATCTTGTGAAATTGTTGTCAGTCCCAAAAAGTACTTTCTTGCTCTCTTGGCCACATTGTACAAAAAAGCTCCGCCAATCTCATATTTAAGCAACCACCAAGCCTCGTCCACGACAAGGGTTCTCTTTTTAAGTACAGTGCGGACCTTTGTCCAGATATAATTTAAGACAAGGTACATGGCGATAGGTCTCAACTCTTCTTCCATGTCTCTGATACTGAAGAGAACTAACCTATTGTCCAAGGAAACATTTGTCGGTCTGTTTAAAAATCCGGCAAAGGTTCCTTCGGTGTATTTTTTTATCCGGATGGCCATAGATTCGGCTCCGGCAAGCCCTTCAAGAATATTTTGGAAGTCAGAGAGTAGCGGCACCTCGCCTTGGCTGTTATTGCTCTCCATAGTTATGTCTTTTAAGGCGTAAGACTGAATCAGCGCCTCGTCAAGTAAAGAGCTTTCTTCCGGCGTAAGCTCTACCAGCATTAATTTAAACAAACCGGTTAAGTCCAAAATGTGTGTCCGAAAGATATCTTTGAACTCTTCTCCCGCCGCCGGTTGAGGCAGGTCAAACGGGTTAATGTGGCTATCGGAAGCAACGGAGATGTTGACCGTAGAACCGCCTACTGTATCAGCTAGGTATTTGTATTCGTTTTCCGGGTCAATTATGAAAACCTCGGTGCCTAACATTAAGCTTCTTAGAATCTCTAACTTAACGACGTAGCTTTTACCCCCCCCAGATTTGCCGAAAACGACACTGTTGTAGTTTTCCAAAGAAAAACGGTCAAAAAGAATCAGGGAGTTGTTGTGGGTATTGATGCCGTACAGAAGGCCGCTGTCAGAAGTTAAGTCGTAAGAAACAAAAGGAAACACCGAAGAAATGGGTTGAGTGTTCAGAGAACTGTGGGCGTTTAAAAGGTCGTTATCCAAAGGCAGGGTTGAAAGGAAACCCTCTTTCATTCTGAAAGTTGCCGGTTTGAGATAAATTAACTGCGCCTCAAACAGGCCTCTGATTTTTGACTCAGTCTCATCTAAGTCTTTTTCGCTCTGGCCGTAAATTGTGATATAGACGCCGAACTCAAAAAATCTGTCTGTCCCCTGCTGAATAGTGTCCCGCAAGTCTTCAATGTCCGAAATGGCCGTGTCAAGAATGGGGTTGCGAACCTTGCCTTGATTGGCTTCTTCTATGGCCTCAGCCTGCAAGCGGGCAAGCTTGTCTCTTAACTTTTTTAGAACAGTACCCGAGTCAGCCGGATGAAAGTAGATTGAGATGTCCAAAACTCTGTCTAAATTGATGACGGGCGAAAACCACTGAGTGTTTAGGTATCTAGGCAAAGTTGATAAAAACAAAGTCTTGGCAAACCGGGCGCCGATTTGCAAGTTATTGCCGGAGATATTAATAGCGCTGGGAGCCAGCTGGTCATCCAGAAATTCAGATGTTTTTATCTCTGTAATTTTGTTTGGGTCGTTAGGCATTTGGGTTAAAAAGATTGTAGAATATTTTTACTAAACTTTCTTTGTCCAAAACTTTTGAAGCAAGGCCCATACCGCGCAAGCCTTCCATTATAATTTCAGCCCGCTGTTCTATCGGGCTTTTATATATACTGAAGTCTTGTTCTTCAAGACTCTTTATTTTTTGAGCGGCAGTGCCAAAAACGCTTTTTATGTTTTCCAAAAGGCTCTTTTTTGAGGCGGCTTCAGTTATGTATAAAGGCACCACGACATAAAAACTTTTGGACATAATGTTGGCCAGCTCGGTCAAGCCTTTTATAAATCTTATGTACTCAATTCCCTGAATTTTTAAAAGTTCGTTGTCCAGCTGGTCAACAAGGACTTGGGTTTTAGCCAAATAGTTTTTAATATCAAGCTGGCGTGAATGCACGACAATTTGCAGAGGAAAATCAAGTGAGTTTAAGAAATTTTGAAAAGCTTTGATAATGGCCGTCTGTTCGTCGCTTGATTTCAAATCAAAATTAACGGAGCTAATTTCTAAAATTAAGCGCAGTGAGCCGTTTTTAAGTATGACCACGCCGTCTTTAATGTCGTGAATGTCAACGAATTGTTTCGTGTTCAGGTTTTTATTTTGGGCCATGATTTATTTCTTCTTGGTCGGGTCTGTAGATATACCTCTTCGGGTTAAAAGCAAAGCTCAAAGCGTGGGCAAGATATAAGTAAAGAGGCATTTCAGCGACTTTTATCAGCGCTAAACTTAAAGTAATAGCTATGACGGGTATGGCTAAAATCACAAACCAGCCGGGAGTAACCAGAAAAAAGATTAAGAACAAAAGCATTCCGCCGATAGTGATAAAAATGAACTGCTTAATCGTAAAGGGTCCGATTATCTTTTCTTCCGTCTCTATAAATTGTGGAACTTGAAACCTCATTGCTAATTTTTGTTTCTAAGATTTACTATATTGCCAGGGTTTATTATCTGGGGCTTGTCTCTTTCTGGGATTTGTGACTTGCTGTTAGAAGGCGTGGCAACGTCGGCAGCGGGACGTCCGAACTTCTCAACGTGAATTTTTTTAATATCTTCAAGGGCAGGAGCAAGAATTACAGAAACAATTTGGTTGGCAATTTCACGGGCAAATTCTTCACTAACAACAAGGCGTTTTTGTGACTCTTTGATTATGTCTCCAAGATAGATTTCATTTATCAACACATCCCTAACCAAGCGAGTCAGCTCGATGGATTGATTCTGGTTTAGTTTGGTTTGAACAGCTATATTTTTTAATTTATCCTCTGTGTCCAAAGAAAAAAGCAAGTCTTGAATGTTTTGAGGCAAGGCATTAATTTTTGAGTAAAACAACTCGTGCTTTTCGTCGTCAAGCAGTAAAGAGTCGTCATCAACTTCAATTGGACTGTAGATATTTCTCATTTTATTTAAGGCCAGGGCATGCCGGCCGCTTTAGACGCTGCTATGATTCTTTCCATAATAACTTCTTTTTCGGGATTGGGGTCAAGCTCAAACACTTTCATGATTCTTAAGAGATATCTCTTACCTGCTCCTGCCTTGCCCCTTCCGCCAGTTTTGCCTAGTTTGCTTGGTTCCTTTCTTTCTAGCTCACCAATTTTATCTTTCAAAACAGTCTCAAAAACAGGTCTTTCCCAGATATCTATGTCTGTCTCGGCGATAGCCTTAGCGCCCATTTTGGGGAGTTTTTCTTTAATCTGATCAACAAACTCTTTTTCTCTGGCAGGAGTAGTCGCGGTCGGGCTTAGAGGGTCGTAATCTGCGACCAAAATTGTATCATCAGCTTCGGCTTTAGCCAGTTTCTGTCTAAACAAAATATCAGCATGACCAAGTGGTTTGTCTTTAATTATTTTGTTAAGCATGTCTCTAGATTCGGTTTCATTTTCTCCACCGAACAGTTCGGCGGCAGTTTTGTATTTTTGGTATGTATTTATTTCACCATCTTCAGACATTTGCCTCGCTAGTATCCGTTTAATACCTTTGTTCTTGCTGGCGTCAAGGAGATAGGCGGCTCGGTCATTTTTCTTCTTGGTGTCAGAGAAGTTTTTAATATTTTTCTGTAAACCCTTTTCAATTTCATCTTTGACAGCCTTGGAATCGTTTTTGAATACTCCTAAAACCATTTCAGCCATGGTGTCGCTGAGAATTTGGTTATTCTTAATCATGGTTTCCAAAATAGCCTTTTTTAGAGGCAAGATGGTTGTTCTCTTGGCGAGATCTTCCGCTTGAGCTTGGCTTCCCAGAGCCTCCTCAAAACCATTCTTTTTAAGAGCGTCAACATACTCTTGTGCAAACTTGCTATTCTCTCCGGCAGTTCTGATCGTTTCTTCTATCTCGGTTTCTCCAGCTTTGCCTTCAGCAACCCAACCATTTTCAGCACGCAGTTTTCTGGCGGCCAGTTCCTGGAATTTACTAAGACTGCCTGTACCAATTTGTTTGTTTAAAGCGTCCAAAGCAGTCTTGTCTTTATCAAGACCCTCGGCTTTGTATTTGGCATAATTTTTCTGAACTTCTGCCGCTTCGGCTTCAGACATAGCTTCTTTTTTGCCTAAAAGACCGGCGACTCTTGCTGCCCGCAGTCTCTCTGCCCTCTCGCCGCCATACAGGAAGCGGCCGACTTTGCCTTGTAGCCCGGTATCCTGAATCTCGGCCAGCTTTTCTTTGCCGGCTTTTTGGATGGCCGGAATGTAGGCCTTTCTTTTGGCCCAGTTGTTTATAGTCCCACTGATATTGCCGAAAGCTTTGGTGGCGCCGCTGCCGGCGGCAAAACTGGCCTTGAGTGAAGCGGCCAGGCCGCCGATTAGAATAATTACAGTCAGTCCCCAATAGAATACATCTTGAAATGCGAAACCAAAGAAGTTGGCGGCTCTGGTCGGCAGACCTTCCGGTCCGCTTGCCTGTTCTGCAAAAACTGCGGCGGCGCTTAAGTCTGGCCTGCCTTTGAGAATTGCTATGCCCATCATAAGGGCAAATAGGTAGGTCGGCAGAAAGAAAGTCCAGCCGATAAACCAGTTCCACCATTTTTTATTGAACTCTCTGGTGTTAGGTAAAATTCCGGTGATCCAAGCTAGGGGTGAGACAATCAGTAGTGCCCAGAGAATAGGCACTCTTATCATGGAAAAAACTAGGGCGGCGAGCATTGAGAGTAAGGTAATAACGGCTACAATCAGCATGCCACTAAGTGAGATTATGACGCCCAGAGCTAAAGCTTCTGGGTCACCTGCAGACTTTTCCAGAACAGCTTTTATACTACTAGTGCCTCCGCCCAAAGCGGCGCCTAGTTTAGTAATTCCAAAACCGCCGGCCAGATCGCTGGTGATATCACCAAACTGGTTGAGCACTAAGTTTGATAAGTTGTTGGAAACATCTATCAAAAATCCACCTATTGCCAAACTGAAATTTATCAAAAGAGCGGCGACGATAAACTTGGCCATCAGACCCTTCCAGTTGTAGTTTTGAATATCAAAAATAGTGGCGAAGGCGATGATAATCAGAATTAAGATGAAAAACATGTTGGCGAAGTTGCGAAAAACTTCCCAAGAAGTTTTGACAATGGCGACCTCTTCAAAAAATCCTCCCTGAAATTTAAGGAACCAAGCCAGGGCATAGGCTGTCCATGCCAAAGCCGTGCCTATGAAGCCCATGACCAATCCTTGAATGTATAAGATAATCTTAGCAATGGCAGAATTTACTATGTCGCTGATACTAAATAAAGACATAAAGATATGTTAGTTTTTGATGTTGAAAAAACAAAAACAGCCAGAATGAAAATTGATAGTATGAATTTTATTTTTTTTGTAGATTGTTCTGCCTTTCATTTTTTAAGCTTAAGGTACGGCGCATTGTTTATCACATTCGGCTTTGGCTTTAGCATAACAAGTGTCTATCGTTTCAGGAAAAGTAAAAAGATTGGTGTTGTCACAGCCGTTGTTCTTTGGGGTAATACATAGTGGTATACAATCATTTTGCACCCTGCCAGTGTATTGTCCGGCTTGACTCGCAGAGTTGTCTTGAGAGGATGAACCGGCCGGTACCCCAAGCAGTCCAAACGTTTTGCTGGCTATAAAGTTTTGCAGTTTACCGACTGCGGCGTTAATAATATTGATTAGAACTTCCGAAAGTTCATCGGAAGAAACAAACCATTTGGAGTTGGAATCCAGCCAGTCAGCGGCACCCTCACTTAGCATATCACCGGGTGTGACAACTTCACCCAAAAAAGAGCATTTGGAGTTAGCTCCGAAACCTTTACAGCTGTCTTGCACTCCGGCAAAACCACTGCCCGCTGCTACTTGATTTTGTCTGGCTGACTCTTGCGAAGCTCGTTGCTTTGCCAGTTCTTCAAGGGAGATAGTCAGTGCACCGGATAAGTTGTTTTGAGGTTGGACTATTCTTGACCAAGTTTCCCAGCCTCCGCCCTTGCCAAAGTCTTTTTTGAAAGCCTCTCGTACACTATTTGGCAGAGTACACTTTATTTTTGTTTGAAATGGTGTCAGGGTGCTTTGCTGAAGTTCAGCATTTAAATCGGGTTCACCAATGTTAATGTAATCTCCAGCCGTTGCTTGAAAGGCTGTTGCAAGAGGTCCTTGCAAATCACCGCAAAGAAAGCCGTTTCTAATGACATAACTCAACTGACTGCGAAACTGATTTTCACCTATTCTTTGAGCATCTGCCAAAAATCTTTTCCAGTTTTGAACAAAAGTTGCTCCTGGCTTGCCACCCTCAACACCCAGTTGATTGATGGCTTCGACGACGCTATCATTCAAAGCTGTAAGCAATCTTCTCGATAAAGCTCTGGCGACCAAATCTAGACCAAACTCTTTGACCACCCACAAAACCATAGCTGCGCCTCGGGCAACGTAAAGAGGAGCACTAAAACCCAGAGAAAAGATGAGCACTAAAATCACTATTTTTTTTCTCATAAAAAATTTTACTGATTCAAAAGCAGAGTTATGTCGAAAAAGTCACTGTCAGGAGGAGTGAGGTTGTTGGATTTTATCTTGCTGTTAATTTCCAAAATAATGGGCTGGGCTTCCAGATAGACACTTTGTAAATTGCCGAGAACAATCATTTGCTTCAAAGGGTCGTCCGCTGAAAGAGCTATGGAGCGGTAATACAGTTCAAGTTTTTTTAGAAGTGTTAGAGTTTTTTTATGAATGTTTGACAAGCTTTGAGGAACTTCAGTATTATTAAGTTGATCAAAAGCTTGTGAGAATTTTATGGAATGTTGCAAGAATTTAGTCTTTATTCTCTCTTTTTGTTCGTCGGTATATATTTCTCTGCTTGTGTTGTTTTGATCTGGACTGAAAAGGAGAACAAGTTCTTTGGGCTGACCAAGAAGAAGTTCGGTTATGTCTCCAGATACGACTTTAAAAATCTCATTCAAATATTTTTCCTGCGATTCTTTTGAGTCAGGAACCAAGTTTTTAATTTCTTCTCCGACGTTTATGTCTTCTAAAGCCGACAAGACAGAGTAGACAGTAGCTGTGGCAGTATTGTCAACTGATTGAGCGTAGATCTGAGGGTTGCCGGTTTTTAGGTCACCGCTTAATATTCCTCCAGTAACAAGATATGCTAATCTTTCTGTTGAATTTAGGCCGAGAAACTCTCTGGTTTTGGCAAGAGAGTCATCATTTGCTTGTGTAGGGCTGTGGTCTGAAAAAACTTCTTCACCGTCTAGATAGCCGTCTCCATCGGTATCGGGATTATATGGGTCGCTTCCCCAAACCGCTTCTTCGGCATTTTTTAAGCCGTCGTGGTCAAAGTCGTCGCTGTCTTCGTAATCAACCTTAGTCGGCAAAGAGATGGCGGCAGTGGCTGGGTGGAAAGCCTTGTTAATTAGAATACCAACTCTTGCCAACACTAAACCGGCTGCTCCAAACAGGATGACCATAAATATTTTGATTGTCTTAGTTGTATTCATTTTTCTTTTTTTTGGGAGTAAAGAAAAAACTGGTTATCAATACACTCAAAGAGGCCAATAAAATCGGCCCATCTCCTAGTTTATTATATATTGTTTTGTCTTTATTTAATACAACATCAGCTGTTAATATCTCAAAACCTCTGTTCCGGCTTTCTTTTAGCATTTTCCCACTGCCGGAAACTATAAAAGACGGCCCATAATTTGCGGCATATATCAGGTGTTTGTTGTTTTCAGCGGCTCGCAAAGCGGCCATGGCTTTGACTTGGCTGATTAAATCTTTGGAGCCGTTGGCGAAAGCAAAACTGCCTTGAACGGCTATAAGTTCTCCGCCGGACAGGGAAATGTTTCTGGCCAAGGACGGCGAAGAAATATCGGAACACACCAGTGCGCCTAAATTTATGTTACCCGTTTTTACGGCGGAGGGCGGTTTGCGGCCGCTTTGGAGCCCCTCAAAATTTTTCAGTTCTTCAGAGTCAATACCCAAAACTCTGTCCAACAGACTGAAAAGGTAAGGCGCGTACTCCCCTCCCGGGGTCAAAAGCTTTTTGTCATAATCTCCAACCACACCGTTTTTGGAGTCCAAGTATATGGTTTTGGATTTTTTCAGAAAGTTTTCCTGTATATGAGAGTTGTCTAAAACAGCAGTTTCAGATGGAAACAAATTATTGAAGTAGAAGCCGACATCTAGAGTGTTGCCAAATAAACTTAGATTGGTGAAAAAGTTGCTGGCCTCGGGAAAAACTACCAGTTTGGTTTCGGGTTGTTCTTTGGCGATTTTGTCCAGAAGTTCAAGTTGTTTTTTAAAGAAAGAAAGCTGCTCTTTGGGGCTGTAGTTTTTCTGGCTTGGAATGTAGCTTTGGACGGCCGCTACTTTTGTTTTCTCTTCGCTTTTGTCGGGGGAGAACCAATGATAAGGGGCGTAGGAAAAAAAGATTAAGACAGCGACAAAAACCCAAAGCTTTTTAAATTGTTTTTTTTCCAAAAACAGAAAAACTAAAACGGCGGCGAGAAAGACAAAAAAAGAAACGCCGTAGATGCCAAGCAGAGACGAGATTTTGAGAACTAAGCCGTTGCTGTGCAAATTGTAAGCAAGGTTGCCGGCTGTCCAATCCGGAGAAATTATATTGCCCGGACTGAACCAGAGGGCGGAAATTACAAAAGCTCTCAAGTATTCAAATACGACAAATATTGAAGGGAAAACAAGCAAAGCCGTCCAGCTTGTTTTTTTCTCTGTTTTTTTAGAAAGCCAAAATGCCGTTGCCCAAAGAAGAGACATTGCCAGAGCAGTCAGAAGCCAAGCAAAGGCCAAAATACCGGCGGCAAGATAAGGATTTTCAAAGCCAAGCCCCTCAAGAGGATAAGTGTCCCAAAACCATCTGAAGACGGACAAAAAATAAACCAAACCAAACCAAAAGCCGTTTGAAAAGGCTTTTTCCGGGTGAATTTCCAGAAGGATAAGAAAAAGTATCAGAGCGGGAAACACCAGCCAGCCGAGGTTAAAAAAAGGCAAAGAAAAAGCCAGAAGCAAACCACCTAAAACTGCGAAGATAAAGTTTGGTTTAGTTTTAACCATTCGCTGATTTCTAGAGACTCGGGGCGTCTTTTGCTGTCAATGCCGGCTTCCTGAAGTGTACCGATAAGTTTTTCCTTTGGAATTTTTAATCCGGTTGAAAGACTGTTTAGTATTTGTTTTCTTTTACCGCTAAAAGCCAAACGAGCTAATTTCAAAATCTTTTCAATGTCATTTTTTTCTTTTGCGTCTCGGTCTTTAGGCAGTATTTTTATTAAAGCTGAATCAACTTTTGGTTCTGGCCAGAAATTTTTCTTTGAGACGCTCCTCATTATCTGGGCGTCCGCATAAAGCTGGACAGATAAGGCAAGCAAGTTCATTTTCGGAGGTTTGGCAACTATCCTTTGAGCCACCTCTTTTTGTAACATGAACAAAATTAGTTTTGGTGTGGGCCAATCTTCTAAAACTTTTCTTATCAAATGCGAAGTTAGATAATACGGAATGTTTCCCACTACCTTGTATTTCCAAGGTTCGACCTTGGTCAGATTAAGGTCGAACCTTAATATATCGCCTTCAATTATTGTAACATTTTTTTGATTTTTAAACTTGGTTTCCAGAATCGGAATCAAGTTCCGGTCTTTTTCAACAGCAATTATTTTGGCTCCGGTTTCGGCTAGCTTCTCTGTGAGCAGACCCGTGCCGGCGCCTACCTCCAAAACAATATCGTCGGCTGAAATTTCAGCCATCCCAACGATGGATTTAAGTATTCCGGTGTTTTTTAGAAAGTTTTGTCCTAGTTTTTTGGCGTCCCGATGCCGATGTTGAGCTTGTCTTTGACATTCCGCGCCTTTGGCGAAGTCCCTTTTTGGTTTACTTTTGCTGACGGCGCTAAAGCTCGGCAGTGCAATGTCGGAAGATGGTTGATATTTTTTATTCACTATTTTATCTTTAATCATAATCTATGAAGTCCTCATAATTAAAATCTCGCCTAAATGGTTTTTTTGCGTTTTCGGAGACAAAGTCCTCTGGTATTTCAGAAACAAATCTTGAGATTGGGTTGAATTGTGAAGAGCCATAAACCATGCGGTTTTGACAATGAGTCAAGTAAAGTTTTTCTTTGGCTCTGGTGATTCCGACGTAGCATAGCCTTCTCTCTTCTTCCAATTCAACCGGATCAAGAGTCGACCTGGGATGAGGGAATAGTCCTTCTTCCATGCCGGCTAAAAAAACGGTAGGAAATTCCAAACCTTTGGAAGCGTGCATCGTCATGAGGGTTACATTTTTTTCTTGGTTTTTGATTTGATCCGTTTCCTGTATAAGTGAAACTTCTTCCAGAAAAATCGGAAGAGATTCACGGGATTTCAAACTGTCATATTTTGCCGTAACTGTCAGAAGCTCTTTTACGTTTTCCCAGCGGGACTCGCTGTCAACGGTTTTTTCCTGAAGAAATTTTTGGTAATCAATCTCCTGAAGAAGTTTTTTTATAAGTTTTGAGAGGTAAAATTCGTCCAGTTTTTCTTCCAAGCTGTTCATGGTTTTGCTCAGCGAAGCTAAACCGGATAAAGCCTTTTTGTCTAATTCTTCTCTATGGTCTTTGAAAAGTTCAAAAACGCTTTTGGAAGATTTCTGTTTTTGTGTTTCCAATATCTTCTCAAAAGTTTTTTTGCCTACTCCCCTGCTTGGCACGTTGTGTATTCTTTCTAAACTGAAGTTGTCTGTCGGGTTAAGCAGAAGTCTCAAATAAGCTAAAATGTCTTTAACTTCTTTTCTCTCATAGAATTTTAAACCGCCGATGATTTTGTAAGGCAAACCGGCTTTTAACATGGCTTCTTCAATTGCACGCGACTGGGCGTGCGTTCGGTACAGGATGCAAAAGTCGTTCAAATCAGCGCCGGTTTTCAGACCCTTCTTTATTTCGTCGGTTATGAATCCGCCTTCTTCCCTTTCGTTGCTGAGTTCGGCGAGCAGTATTTTTTCCCCTTCCTGATTTTCAGTCCAGAGATTTTTATGTCGCTGGAACTTATTATTTGAGATTATGTTCTGGGCGGCAGCCAGAATATTTTGGGTGGAACGATAGTTTTGCTCCAAAAAAACAATTTTAGCTTCCGGATAGTCTTTTTCAAAACTCAAAATATTACGGATGTCAGCCTGGCGGAATAAATATATTGATTGATAGTCGTCTCCCACCGCCATAATATTTTTATGCTTTTGGGCCAGCATTTTCAGAAAAAGATATTGTGGTTTGTTTGTGTCTTGGTATTCATCAACCAGGATATATCTAAAGAGGTTTTGATATTTTTCCAGTATGTTTTTCTCTTGTTTAAGCATTTTCACTGTCAAAAAAAGAAGATCATCAAAGTCCATCGCGTTGCTGGTTTCAAGATTTTTTTGGTAAAGCGGATAAATCCTGGCGACTGTTTTTGAGAAAAAATCTTTTGCGGATTTCACATACTCTTCTGGTCCGGCTAAGTTTGTTTTCGCTTCCGATATTCTGGAAAGGATAGCCCGAGGATTTGTTTTCTTACTATCAATTTCCAACTCCTCCATAACCTTTTTGATAACGCCCAGCTGGTCTTCAGTGTCGTAAATCACGAAATTAGAGTCATAAGGCAAATCAAGTTTCCCGAGCTCGTTTCTTAACAACCTTGCTGATATTGAATGGAATGTGCCAAGTAGCGGTAAAACAGAAGAGTTTTTGAGTAAATTGCGAACTCGCTCTCTCATCTCACCCGCCGCTTTATTTGTGAAAGTGACCGCCAGTATGTTTTCTGGTTTTATCCCTCGCTGAATGAGGTGGGCAATTCGGTGAGTCAGAACCTTGGTTTTACCGCTGCCGGCGGCGGCAATAACCAAAACAGGACCTTCCGTGGTCTGTATTGCTTCTAATTGTTTTTCGTTTAAACCTTCAAAAAGACCACTAGGCATATTTGCTTATGACCTTCTATCATTAGCACATTTTCAAGCTGATTAAAAATAAAAAAAACAGACCCTCTGATTTATTTGTATCCCCGGACCGATTTGAACGGTCGGCCTCTTCCTTCGGAGGGAAGCGCTCTTCCGCTGAGCTACGGGGACAAACTATCCGAAGTAAAATTTTTCCTGCAGACTTTTGAAAAAGTAATTTTTTTCCAGTTCAGCGAACTTTACTAAACGCGAAGATCGTCTGACTAAAACCGCATCCTTTTCTTTTAGTGGAAACAAGTTTTCTCCGTCGGCAATCAGTAGTACATCAAAAGGTTCTTTAGTTTTGGTTAAAGATATCAGTTTTCTTTCCCTAAAACTGGCGATTTTAATTTCTATTTCCCTGTTCCGCTTAACGATTATGCTGGGTGTCGGAATGTTATGATCCATTATTTCAGTCACAATCAGGCACTTTATATCCGGCATAACGATTGGTCCATGAGCTGAAAGGTTGAAAGCTGTTGAACCGCTGGCTGTAGAAACCATAACTCCGGTGCCTCTAACGCATTGAATTGTATCTTTTTCAATTTTAACCTCAATTTCCACTACCCCTAAAGGGTTTTCAACAACAACGTCGTTAAAGGCGTTAGTTCTGAATACTTTTTTGTTGTTTCTGATTACTTCAACCTCCACCATCAGTTTTTTTATTATTCGGGGCCCTTCTTTAAAGAGCTTATCAAGACCAGTCAGAAAGTTTTTCGGATTTCTTATTGAGGCTAAAAAACCAACATGACCCAAATTGAGACCCAAGATTGTGGGAGCTGTATTTTTAGCAAATTTTCTCACTGCTTCCAGTATTGTGCCGTCACCTCCAAGAACTATCAAAAATTCCGGGTGCTTTCGGACAACTTTAACTTTTGGATATTTATTTTTAAGCCATTTTACAATCTTGTTCTCCCAGACTTTACTAAGAGAATGATTCTCTCTATAAAAGAAACCGATAGTTTTTATTTGACTTTGCATAGGTGATGGACTAATATAGATAGTGTATTACTAACACTAATTAAAGTCAACAGACATATAAAGTTGACTACTGGGCTTGACAGGTTTTTTAAGCGGGAGTAGTATGTGTATATAATACACTAACAAACAATCATGAAAAAACCGACACCAAAACTTAAATTTGCGGTCTTGGCAGCTGATACAGCTCTTTTTACCTTTGAAAATAAAGAGCTTTTGGTTCGTTTGATTAAAGTTGATCGTCCTCCTTATTATGCTAACCATTGGGGTTTGCCCGGCGGTTTGATCGATCCTAAAGAGACGGCTGATCGAGCGGCTTGGAGGCATCTCTGGGGAAAAGGTGGTGTAAAAAACGCTTATTTAGAACAGCTTTACACTTTCAGCGGTATTCACAGAGACCCGAGAGGTAGGGTTGTGGCGGTTGCTTATCTTGGTTTGGGTCAAGAGGCGAAGTTGAAATATAAAAAGGATTCGGATCAAAAGTATGAGGCTTGCTGGTTTTCGGTCAAGGAACTCCCCCACTTGGCGTATGATCATGCAGAAGTAATTAAATTTGCATTTGAAAGGCTTAAATCCAAATTAACTTACACCAATATAGCCTTCACTCTCATGCCCAAGAGATTTACTCTAACAGAACTGCAGAATCTATACGAGACGATTCTTCACAAAAGACTGGACAGACGCAATTTCAGAAAAAAAATATTGTCCTTGCGAATATTACTGCCAGTTAAAGAAGAGTTAAGAGGTCTGGCTAACCGTCCGGCAGCTCTTTATCGTTTTAAAAGTGACAAACTTAAGCTGGTTGAAATAATTTAAAACTTCAGGCTTAATGAAGTTCAAGCTTTGGCTTTAGACGCTAAAGCTTGGCCTTCATTGGCCAAGAGTTTCTTAATAAATTGTTATGAAAGGAGGTGCTTTTGTGAGTAAAGTTGGGGTTATTGTCGGTAGGTTTCAGGTGGATATGCCTCATCAGGGCCACAGTAACTTGATAGAGGAAGTTCACAAGAGACATGGCAAAGTTTTAATTTGTCTGGGTTGCAGCTCTGTCCAGCTTTCGGCTGAAGATCCGCTGGACTATCCTACCAGAGCCCGGATGATGCAAAGTGCTTTTCCGTGGGCAACTATTATGCCGATTCATGATACAGGTTCTGATCAGGAATGGTCAAAGCGATTGGATAAAGTTATTAGTCAAGCATTTCCAAACAGTCAAGCGATTCTTTACGGTTCGCGCGACAGTTTTGTCGGTCATTACTTTGGTAAGTGGCCGATTGTTGAGCTGGAGACAGTAGTTGTTCCTTCGGCCACAGAGACAAGAGAAGAGATTGCTCAAAATATTCGTGATTCGGCGGACTTCAGAGCGGGTGTTATTTATGCCTGTACTAATCGGCGTTTGATTTCTCATCAGACGATAGACGTGGCGATACTTATGGAGCCGGAAAACGGAAAAGGTGAGGCTCAAGTTTTGCTTTGTCGAAAGCCTGCTGAAAAATGTCCCCGCTTTATTGGTGGCTTCCTTGATCCGAGTGACAAAAACTTTGAAGTCGCTGTTCGGCGTGAGGTAAACGAGGAAGCTCATGTTGAAATAGGCGGTCTTGAGTTTCTGGGCTCCTTCCGGATTGATGATTGGCGTTACAGAGGTCATGGCGACAAAATTCTGACCGCTTTTTATTTGGCCTCTTATGTTTTTGGTAAGCCTCAAGCGGACGATGATATTGCAGAATTAATAAAGGTTCCGATTAGTAAAATTCCGGAAATTTTAGTGGATGAGCACAAGGAACTGGGCCAAAGACTTGTTGAATATTTGAAAGAAAGAAAAGGAGAGAAGAATGAGAAGCACCTTTAAAAGGCTTGGCATAATTGGACTGACGGATAGTTATAAAGTTTCGCATGCTTTTCAGTACCCCCACAATGTTACCAACGTCCACTCTTACTTTGAGAGTCGTGGCGGGCGCTGGCCGGAGGTTACTTTCTTTGGCCTTCAATATATTCTGAAAAAGCACTTTGTTAATGCTAGGGTTACTAAAGATAATCTAGAAAAAGCTTCGACTTTTTTTTCAAGACACTTTAACAACAATGCTATTTTCTATGAACGCGGCTGGAAATATATTCTTAATGAATATGGTGGCACTCCGCCACTTTCAATCCGGGCGGTTCTTGAGGGTTCAACTGTCCCCGTATCCAATGTTCTTATGACTGTTGAAAGTACCGATCCAAACTGCCGGTGGTTGACAAGTTACTTTGAGACAGTGCTTGTTCAGTCCTGGTATCCTTCAACTGTCTGTACAAATAGTCGCATGTCCAGAAAGCTAATCCTTAAGTACCTAGAAGATACTGGTGACCCAAACCTGATTGACTTTAAGCTTCATGATTTTGGTTTTAGGGGAAGCACTAGTGTTGAGTCGGCTGCGATTGGAGGTGCCAGCCATCTGGTTAACTTCAAGGGGACGGATACCTTAGCGGCAATAGAACTTCTGGAAGAATATTATGGTGAAGAAATGGCCGGTTTTTCAGTTCCGGCTGCCGAACATAGCACTATTACTTCCTGGGGTCGGGAGAACGAAGTTTATGCTTATGACAATATGCTTACCCAGTTTCCCGAAGGCTTAGTGGCGGTGGTAAGTGACAGCTACGATGTTTTTAACGCTTGTCGAAATATTTGGGGCAAGCAACTACGTGATAAGGTTTTGTCCAGAAATGGTGTTGTGGTTATCAGGCCAGATAGTGGTAATCCACCAGACATCGTGCCGGAGATTCTGGATATTCTCGGTGAAGCTTTTGGTTCTTCTCTGAATAAAAAAGGTTATCGTATACTGGATCCTCACGTTAGAGTTATTCAAGGAGATGGAATTGACCACGATATGATTGGCTCCGTTTTGGAAGCAGTTAAAGACAGAAATTGGTCTGCAGATAATATAACGTTCGGTTCTGGTGGTGGTCTTCTTCAGAAAGTCAATCGGGACTCACAGAAATTTGCTTTTAAGTGTAGTGCGGTTTGTGTTGGTGATCAGTGGCGTGATGTTTCTAAAAACCCAGTTACTGACCCAGACAAAAAATCTAAAAGCGGCCGATTGGCCTTGATTAGAGATGTTGATGGTACATTTAAGACAGTAAGGTTGGACGGTAATGTTTTGCCCAACCAGCTCACAGAAGTTTTTCGCAATGGCGTCCTTCTTGTTGACCAGACCTTTGAAGAAATTCGCAAAAGAGCCCGAGTTTAAATAGTTCTTTAGAAAAATCACGCATTCTCGCGTGATTTTTTAATCTTTAATTTCTCTTGGTGGACCTAGGGGCAGTTAAAATGAACTACTTCACTTTAACTCCTAATTTTAGCGAGTGTTTATGCCGAAGGCATAACGAGCGTTAAAAAATTAGGGAGAATCCCCCATCTCTATTGCAATTGCGCCCCGTTAGAAATGCTGGTGGACCAGGGGGGAATTGAACCCCCGACCCCTGCAATGCGAATGCAGTGCTCTGCCGCTGAGCTACTGGCCCAGAGGCATTTCTAACGGGGTGAAAATGCGGCGCATTACCACTGTGCTATAGGCCCAAGCCTAGTTATTCTTGATAAATATAAACTCATGTTGTCGGGCTGGAGGGAATCGAACCCTCTGTCTGATCGACCCGAACGACCCGTGTTGCCGGTACACTACAGCCCGAAAATTTAACTTACAAAATGCTTTTGCTTAATTTTCTCCACTTCTTTTTCTTCTTCTTCAGCCAGCTTGGATTTTCCCTGCTGACCCAAGTTCAGAAGTTCTTTGTCTGGAAGTTTGCTTAGTTCCTCTACCCTTTTTTCTAAATAATCTTTGGTATTTTTGGTCGGGTCGTCAAGTATTTCGTCCATTAATGCGGACATAATCAGACCGATTTTTGGTCCGGGAACCATATCTAAGAGTTTCATAATATCGTTGCCGTTAACTTTAAGCATCTTTGGAGATATTGGATCTCGGGCCACTTTATCAATTACAAACTGTAAATGGCGGAGCTTATAGGGCTTGGCCTTGGGTGTACCGGAACCAATACGGTCGGCCTCCCTGACTTTAATCAAATCTTCAACGTTTTCCTTGCCTATATTAGCAACCAAGCGTCTAACCGAGCTTTCGGTAACTTCGCCGACATTGTAATAGAAAAGATGCCATCTGACCAATTTAGTGATTTTATCTGTCTGGTTTTTGGACAATTTCAAACGATCAAGAATTTGAGCAGTCATTCTGGCTCCCACAACTTCGTGTCCATAAAAAGTGGAATTTCTACCCTCCCCTCTTTTTGCTCTGGGTTTGCCGATATCATGCAGTAAAGAAGCCAGCCTTACTTCGGTGGAATAGTTTTTATCGCAGGCATATTGCAGAGCACGGACGTTGTGTTCCCAGACAGTATAAATATGGTGGAGGTTCTGTTCCACCCCGACTCCTTCAAGGATTTCCGGAACAACATATCTCATTAGTTCAGTCTCTCTTAACAACTCCATGCCGGCTTTTGCCTCTGGAGAATTTATAATTTTTACAAATTCATCCCTGATTCTCTCTTTTGAAATTATTTGCATTAGTAAGTGCTTTGCTTTGATGGCTTTCAGTGTTTCAGTCTTAATCTCAAAGCCCAATACCGTAGCCAGTCTTATTGCTCTTATCATGCGCAAAGCGTCTTCAGAGAACCTTTCTTCGGCATTGCCGACGGCCTTAACAATCTTTTTTTTCAAATCATTCTGCCCATTAAAAAGGTCAATAATATTTCCCTCACTGTCCATGGCCAGTGCATTAACAGTGAAGTCTCTTCTTTTTAAATCGTCCTCAAGCTTGTCGGCAAATTCAATTTTGTCGGGATGTCTTTTGTCGGTGTATTTGGACTCGGTTCTGTAGGTAGTAACCTCAACTACTTGAAGAGAATTTGCAATATCGGCATTCGGAGGGCTTACTTTCCTTGAAACCTTTACGCCTACCGTACCAAACTCGTTTTCATAAAAACTGTCAGGAAAAATTTTTTGTATTTCTTCGGGCTTGGCATTTGTTGTTACGTCCCAGTCTTTTGGTTCTTTGCCCATCAATAAATCGCGCACACAGCCACCAACAACAAAAGCCTGAAAATTGTTTTCAGTTAGCTTTTCTAAAATCAATTTTACTTCTTCGGGTAGTTTCATTTATCTTTGTGCCCTCGCCATGAGTCGAACATGGATCTAGACGCTAGGAGTGTCTTGTTCTGTCCATTGAACTACGAGGGCAGTAAGCTGACGAAATCCACAAATCTCTTATCTGCCGATATTTTTCTTTGCCGAGTTTTCACGCCGTCGGTTGCCATTCTATCACTTTTGTGATATTTTTCAATTGAAATTTTAAATGTTAACTAATATGCAAACAGAAAAAAGAGAAGATAAGTTTTCCGGGCCAAGAGTTGAAATTAAGTCGGATTTTTCAAGAGGCCTGAAAGAGTTGAGTGACTCGGAACTGAATGATGTCATTAATATTTTTAGACGCTACAAGGCAGGACGCTTGACAGAGTTGCGCAAAAACAATCCGAGTTTTGGTATGGTTGCTTCCGAAGACCATAAATTCGAGAGAGAAAAAGTTTTTGCGGCGATTAAAAAGGTGCTTAAAGGGGTGGATGTACCGGCAGAATTGATGGATGAAAACTACGCAGACGCTTTAAATATTATAGATTGGTATGACAAGGAGAGCAAAAAGCAAAGCGACAAAAAATTTAAAGAAAAAAGATTCTCCACTTATTAAAAAAGGGCCTGTAGCTCAGCGGCGGAGCAGTCAACGTCAGAGCGTACTTACTTTTTTGCTCGTGGACAAGCTCTGTGGTACAATTAAAACATGCTTTCAAACCACAGTTACCTGCAGGAAAGGGTTATTAAAGAAAGAAAGAATGGGAAGACCTTTAGCGAGATTCGCGCAATTTTAAAGTCCGACATTCCTAAAAGTACGCTATCTTATTGGTGTAGAAATGTATCTCTTCCAGATTACTATAAGGACAAAATATGCAAAATTGTTAAAGAGTCTGGTGAACGTGGTAGGTTGATTGCGGTTGCAGTTAATAAGGCCAAAAGAGAAAAATATCTAAGTTCTCTTTTTCAAAAAAATAGATATCTATTAGATAAATTAAAAAACAAAGATGTAGCCAAAATTGCCCTTTCCTTGCTTTATGCAGCCGAAGGATCAAAAGGCAAGAGAGGGTCTTTATCTTTTGCCAACTCAGACCCTAAGATAATAAGCCTCTTTCTGGTTTTGCTTAGATTTTGCTTTAAATTTTACGAGGATAGTTTTAGGTGTACGCTACAATGTAGGGCTGATCAGAATATTAAAAAACTAGAGCATTTCTGGTCTAAGGTTACTAATATACCGCAGAACAAGTTTTATAAAGCTAGAGTTGATAAGCGAACAATCGGTAAGCCTACTAAAAAGAAAAAATATCCAGGAGTTTGTAAAATTGATTTGCTTAATGCTGGAATATATAACGAAATTGACGCGATAATTAGAGTACTAAATGCAACCTATAGAGGGCCTATGGTATAGGGGTAACACGAGCCCATGGCATGGGCTAGTCCCGGGTTCGAATCCCGGTAGGTCCACAAAGGTGAAACTTTACAAATCGGAGCGCATCAATGGCAAAAGTTCTTTTAAGTTTTTTGTTTTTTTTCTTTTGTTCAGCAGCACATACTGAAGCAAGGGTTTATTGTTGCTGTAATTCAAAGTATTCTGCCAAAGATTTTAAAGAAGCTTTTTTCGGCAAATACTCGTTGGAGAAGCAGAATTTTGTGGTTGATCTCTGGAAACTTCAGCGGTTTGAGAACGAGTCAGAGGTTAAAGAAGCCGTGCGGTTAAAGAAATTGGTTTCCGTTCCGTCATCTACGCAGTATTTTTTTGTTGACCCAAGTCTGGATAAAAGAACCCATTTCATAAGTCCCTGGACTTTGGTTTTTATCAATCAACTTAGCAAGGATTTTTACGAACATACCCAGAAGATCAAGAAGAGAAGTAAAAAGAAAGTCAAAATTACGGGCCTTGTTAGGCATAGAAAATATCAGAAAGCTTTGGCCAGAAGGAATCCAAATGCGATTTGGGACGAGGAAAATCTTGACCGTCAGTCCAGCCATCTTACCGGTGCAACTTTTGACATTAGCACCAAGGACTTAATAAGAGATGAACTATGCTGGCTAAAGGAATATCTGCTGGAATTACAGAATCTAAACCTTATCCATGTCAGAGACGAGTTTTATAACAACTGTCTTCATGTTATGGTTTTTCCGGTACCGACTTTTTTTGGGGATTTTGAGGAGTGTATAAATGAGCGGAAATAAATCCGCTTTTTTGTTGAAAAAAGACCTTAAAAATGCTAATTTACTAAGTCTGGAGGGTTCGCCTAATGGTATGGCAGCGGTTTCGAAAACCGCCGGGCGCAAGCCCTTAGAGGTTCGACTCCTCTACCCTCCGCATACGGATTTGAAGGTGCCTTTAGGCACGTTTAAATCCGTCTTGGAATAGAGGTGGTGGGAGTCGAACATCGGAGCGATGTGACCGCACCAGCGGTCACCGCGAGATGGTGCCTAGCCCGAGGAGCGCGACGGCGCGACGAGAGGCGAAGGAGACTCCTCTACCCTCCGCCAGTTATAAAAAACCCACTGTTAAGTGGGTTAGCTTTTGAAAAGCTTTTCTACATATTCAGCAATGGCCATAGCAGAAGAAAGTCCGGGTGATTCAACGCCGACAAGATTCAACCAGTGGGGGTTCTGATTGTCTAACTTTATTATAAAGTCCGATTCTTCGGCGGCGTTAGTCAGTTTGGGTCGGATGCCAGAATAGGCCCAAACCAAATCTTCTTCTTTAATTTGCGGACAGAAGCGCTGGACAGCCCTTAAAAATTCTGCAACAGAAGTTTTGCATTCTATGTAAAAATTTTTTCTGGGAACTGGTCGGGCATTCGGGCCTACGAATAATCTGCCGTCAACTCTGGGACTAAAGTGAATTCCCTTTCCGGGATAATTGGCGGGCAGTGCCGGATAAACCAAACGGCTGACCAATTTTTTCTTTTCTCCTATTACTTCATAATATTCACCTCGCCAAGGGTAGATTTTATATTCCGCAAAACCGGCCATTCGGGCAACCTCGTCGGCGTAAAGACCCGCCGCATTGACTACTTTTTTTGCAGAGAACTCTTTGTTGGGCGTTGAAAGCAGATAGGTGCCATTGGTTTTGTCTGCTGAAATAACCGGACTTTCAAAAAAGAAACTGACGCCATTTGCTTGAGCCTCTTTATAAAGTGAATTAACTAAAGTTGTCGGGTCGATAACCCAAACGTTGGAAATAAAAATACCGCCGAGAGCTCTGATGTTTGGCTCAATTTTTTTAATTCCAAGTGGTGTCAAAAATTTTAAGTTAATTTTTTGCTCTTTACCCTTTTTTATCAGTTGCCATAAATCTAGCCATTCTTTATAAAGCCCATGCCTTAGAGACTCTTGAGAAACCACTATCAGCATCCCGCAGTGCATCACCGGCAGGGAGCGGATTTTCATGTAATAGGCCGCCATCTTACTGCCTTCTCTGGCTAGTTTTGACTTTAGAAAGTTTGGATTTTGATGAATGCCGGAGTGTAAGACACCGCTGTTTAAACTGCTGGTCTCCAGACCAACGCTCCTTAGTTTTTCCAAAACAACAATTTTTGTGCTAGGTCTAGTTATAGACAGCTGTCTGGCGATTGCGCAGCCCACAACCCCCGCGCCAATTACAGCAATATCGGCTCTTTTTTCAACCATTGTCAAAGACCTCCAGTAGTGATAACTTATTCAACAGTAAAAATTGAACTTTGAAAAGAGGCAGCAGGTGGAATTACTTAAGAAAATTGCCCTTTACTTGTTTTTGATGTTTTGCGTGATAGTCGTCTTGGCAATAGCCGCTGGCGGCGTTTTTTTCCTGTACGTGTATCTTAAAACAAGCGATTTGCCGAATGTCAAAAAGCTTTCTGACCTGAAACTTAACCGTTCTTCCTATATCTATTCCAAAGACGAAAAAATTGCCGGCAGATTCTTTTATGAAAACCGTGATCCGGTAAAATTCAAAGATATTCCTCCGCTTGTCAAAAACGCCGTACTTGCGACTGAAGATGAAAGGTTTTTTTACAGTTTTTATCACTTCGGCATTGACCCAATCTCTATAGTCAGGGCTTTCGTTCACAACACGCTGGCCAGAAGGACGGTTTCGGGAGCAAGCACCGTCACTCAACAGCTAACCCGCTTGCTCTACGAAGATGAGGTGCCCGAATTCAAAAACAGAGAAATGGGATATAAAAGAAAGTGGAAAGAAGCCCGTTTGGCTGTGCAGTTGGAGAAGCATTATAGCAAAGAAGAAATTTTTGAAACCTATGTTAACTATGTCTATTTAGGCCACGGCCGTTTCGGCGTAGTTGAAGCCAGCCGCTACTATTTTGGCAAAGAGTTGAAGGACTTAATTGTCCCTGAAGCGGCAGTTTTGGCAGCGTTAATCAAGTCCCCCGCTAGGTTTTCGCCTATAAATCAGGAAAAAGCGGCTGTTGAAAGAAGAAACCGGGTTTTGATGCTGATGGCCGAAAACAAATTTATAACAAAAGAAGAATATGAACGTTTCAAACTTGAGGCAATTAACTTGAACATTTCCAAAACAGAACCGAGTTTTGACTATGCCAAAGATTTTGCGAGAAGAACACTCTTGGAAAAAGGCTACAACCGGGACCAAATATGGCACAATGGCGGCTTGAAAGTTAAAACTACCATAGACAGCCGCATACAGAAAACTGTAACCGAAGTTCTGAAGGAACATTTGGCAAAATTAAACTCGGATTGGAAAAACGACAAAGAAAAACTCGAGGGTGCGGTAGTGGTGATTGAGAATTTTTCCGGCAAAATAGTGGCTGTTGTCGGTGGGCATGATTTTGCCGAAACCAAGTACAACCGCGCTGTCCAACAGTCTGCCATTCGGCAACCGGGTTCGGCTTTTAAAATTTTTACTTATGCTACCGCCTTGAAAGAAGGTTGGAGTTTCTATGACAAAATCTGTGACTGTCCAATCCACTTGCCTGGGAAAATAAGTTTTCATGGCAAAGTCCTTAAATGGTGGAGTCCTAAAAACTTTCGTGAAAAGTCACACCCGGATTTTATGGGTTTTATTGACCTTTGGCGGGGTTTAGTGCTTTCTAGAAATGTTGCGACAATATTTCTAGCCAGCAGAATCGGTATCAAAGATGTCATAGCAACGGCTCATGAGATGGGTATAAAAAGCAAACTTGATCCTTATTTGCCGACTGCTATCGGTGCTTCGTCGGTGGGTCTGCTGGAGCTTACAGCGGCTTTTTCTGTTTTTCCAAACCAGGGTTCTTACTACGAACCGGTTATTGTTTACGAAATTGCCGACTCTGAAGGCAAAATTCTTTATCAGAAAGAGCCGGCAGCAAAAAATGTTCTTTCTCCCGAGGTTGCAGAAGATATGACGGCTTTGATGAGAGCGGTTACGGAAATAGGAACAGCCAAACTTACTTTCAAGGGCATAGAACAGAAAGTTGCCGGCAAGACGGGAACAACAAACGAATCCCGCGACGTTTTGTTTTTTGGTTTTACCCCCGGTGCTCGTGGTTATACGGTTGGAGTCAGGCTTGGCTATGACACGCCCAAAAGCATTGGTGCCAGACAGACCGGAGGTTTGCTTGCCGCTCCAATATGCAGGCGAATTATAGAAGAAATATACAAAGATAAACCTAAAGAAATTTTTTCTACGTCAGTGGAAGAAAAGGTTCAGAAATTAATAAACCCCAATGCAAATTAATGCTTGTGAGCAAATTTGTTGACGGTAAATATGCTTCAGGAGGCTTTTCTGGATTGGACCATAACAGCCAGTAGCTAAACTTATAAAAAGTTGCCGGTATCAGGCAACCGACACCGTCCCTAAGGGACGGTTTTTTTATTTGCCCAAAACACTTTAAAATGCTATATTTTCTGAACTTCTAATATGGCAGAAACACAGGAAAAAAAGGTAAATTTTCAAACCAGACCACCAATTGTGGTTGTTTTGGGACATGTTGACCATGGTAAGACTAAAATTTTGGATTACATTCGTAAAACCAAAATTGCCGAAGGAGAAGCAGGTGGGATTACCCAGCACATCGGTGCTTATCAGGTAGAAGTGTCAACTAAAGACAACCAACCAACCTCCGATATTGCACTGCCGAGCTTGCGCACCATAACTTTTCTGGACACTCCCGGTCATGAGGCTTTTTCAGCCATACGCTCCAGAGGTGCTAATGTGGCTGACGTGGCAATTTTAGTTGTGGCCGCCGATGAGGGTGTAAAACCTCAGACAAAGGAAGCCATCAAAATTATTGAAGAGACTAAGACGCCTTTTATTGTCGCCATAAATAAAGTAGACAAAGAAAACGCTAATGTGCAGAAGGTTAAGCAGGAACTTTCAGAAAACAATGTTTTCATAGAAGAGTGGGGCGGCAAGACGCCGGTAATAGAAGTTTCAGCGAAAACCGGTCAAGGTATAGATTCTTTGTTGGAGATGATTCTTTTAGTAGCCGAATTGGAAGAGCTTAAATCAGATGATGCTTCTGCTACGGGAGTTATAATTGATTCCTATTTGGATAATCGACGCGGTCATGTGGCTACCATTTTAGTCAAAAGCGGGTTCTTTCATACAAATGACTGGATTATAACCGGCCCGGAAGCAGTTAGAATTAAATCAATGGCGGATTTCTTAGGTAGGAATTTGACTAAGGCTGGTCCGTCACAGCCGGCGGTAGTTTTGGGTTGGGCCAGCTCTCCGGTTTTGGGCGAAGTTGTGAAGAGAAGTGATTCCAGAGAAGAAGCTTTGAAGTTAGCTAAAGAGAATTCAATTCTTGGCCGGCCGGTAATTTTTATTCAAGCAAGCGGGCCGGAAAAGAGTAAAAATAAAAGTCTGAATTTAATAGTTAAAGCTGACGTCTCAAGCTCTCTTGAGGCAATTGACCAAGTTTTGAGAACAATAAAATCAGAAGAAGTCGGATACAAAGTTGTGGATTTTGGCATTGGCAACATCTCGGAAGGTGACATCAAAAAAGCCATAGCGACAAAGTCTATGGTGGTGGGATTTCATGTTCCGGCCAGTAGTTCTCTCCGTCAAATGGCGGAAAGGGATGGGATAGTGGTAGAATCTTTTGACATAATTTATGAGCTGGTGGAGGAGGTAAAAAGAAAGATGTCCGACCTTTTAGATCCGGAAATTAATAGAATTTCCTTGGGTAGGCTTAAGGTGTTGGCCTTATTCAAAAAGGACCCTAAAAATCAGGTTGTGGGAGGAAAAGTGATTTCTGGTAAAATCAAGAGAGGCGCATTGATTGAGGTGACTAGAAACAGTAATGTAATAACGAAAGGAAAACTCGGACAGCTTCAACAGCAAAAAGCGGATGTGGAAGAAGTTGCAGAAGGTTTGGAAGCCGGTTTAAGAGTTGATTTCGGCCAGCCAATCGCTCCAAATATGTTTGTTAAAGAAGGAGACATCCTGGAGGTTTATGAAGAAGAAAGAATTAAAAAATCTCTATAATCATGGACTCTCATCGTCGGGAAAAAATAAATGATTTGATTAGAGATGAAGTGGGCAAGATTTTGCATCGCGAACTTGATCTTGATGTTGAAGCTCTGGTTACAGTTACCAGGGCGGTTGTTTCTGAAGATTTAAACCACGTTAGGGTTTATGTTTCTGTTTTTCCTCTGGACGCCGGCCGGCAGGCTCTGGAGAGTATCAACAGAAGCATATATTTTTTTCAACAAACACTTAACAAGAAACTGCAAATGCGTCCGGTACCCAAATTGTTTTTTGTCCTGGACGAAACAGAAGAAAGGGCGGCGAAAATAGAAAACGTAACCCGTCGAATAAAAGAAACCTCTTAGCTTCCGAAGTTGAAAACCGAGGTTATCTTGACCGTCGAAGTTAGACAGTCTTTAATTGAAAAAGTTAAAAATTAAGATGGCGCCGTGGCGAAGTAGCTAACGCAGCGGTCTGCAAAACCGCGATTCGTGGGTGCAAGTCCCATCGGCGCCTCTATGAAGGGTGTCATCTTGGCAGGCGGTAATGGTATACGCTTGAGGCCATTAACCAACCTGATAAATAAAAATTTGTTGCCCGTTTTTGATCGGGCTTTGATTGAGTATCCTCTTAATACTTTGCTTCGCTCCGGCATCAAAGACATTCTTATTGTTTCGGGCCGTGAACATTCGGGGGATTTTATAGAATATCTTGGTTCAGGTAGGGACTTTGGTGCGAATTTTACTTACAAAGTTCAAGAAGAAGCCATAGGAATTGCCCACGCACTTTTGTTGGCCGAAGAATTTGTCGGCGAAGATTTGATGACCGTAATCTTGGGTGACAACATTTTTGAAGAGAGTTTTCCCGAAGCGATAAAAGCTTTTAAGGAAGGAGCAAGAATATTTTTAAAAAAAGTTCCTGATCCGGAGAGATTCGGTGTGGCAACATTGAAAGGTAAACGGGTCTCGGCTGTAATTGAAAAGCCCAAAAAAGCGCTCTCCCCCTTTGCTGTTACCGGTCTATATCAGTATGATTCAAAAGTGTTTGATATTATCCGCACGCTTAAACCGTCGGTTCGTGGTGAGTTAGAAATTACCGATGTGAATAATGCTTACATTAACGACAAAAAAATGAAAGCAGAATTTGTAAAAGGCTTTTGGGTTGATGCCGGCACTTTTCATTCTTTGGCTCAAGCTATAGAATGGGCTAAGAAGAAAAGGTAAAGAAGATAACCTTTCTTTAGTTAAAAGTATTTTAATTGGCATACGTTAATAACTTGTCTTTGCCATGCGTCTTCCGTTTGTTACAATTCAGTTATGGGCAAAAAGAGAACTTGGACGACAGAGCAACTGCGAGAAGCAGTCAAAAAATCTCCTAGCTATAGGCAAGTTTTGGCAAAGTTGAAGTTGAGGGAAGCTGGTGGTAATTATGAACAGCTAAAGAAATATATTGAAGAAAACAACTTCAGTACGAAACATTTTAAAGGCAAGGCTTGGAATAAGGGTCTACGTGGACTCGGAAAACCACTAATACCGTTGGAGAAAATATTAATCAGAAACAGTACCTATCAAAGCTTTAAGTTAAAAAAGAGACTTTTTCAGGTTAATCTTAAAAGTATGAGTTGTGAAGAGTGTGGATGGTCAAAAAAGTCAGTTGATAATAGGATCCCGTTAGAACTAGATCATATTAATGGTGATAGGCACGATAATCGTTTAGAAAACCTAAGGATACTCTGCCCAAATTGTCATAGCTTGCAGTTAACGCACAGAGGAAAAAACAGAGATAAAAACACTAAAAAGATCTTTATATAACTAATGCCGGTGTGGCGGAATTGGCATACGCAACGCACTTAAGATGCGTCGCCCGTAAGGGATTGTGGGTCCGACTCCCACCACCGGCACCACATAGGAAAATGAAGAGACATCAAACAATTTTAGTTACCGGTGGCTGCGGATTTATAGGCGGACATTTTGTTAGACATTTTTTAAATAACTATCCCGATTGGCAGGTCATTAACTTGGACAAACTTACCTATTCCGGCAATAAGGAAAATCTTTCCGATATTTCACTAAACCCAAAATTTAAAAAACGCTACACTTTTGTTAAGGGAGATATTGCTGATGCCAAGAAAGTTGAGACTGTTTTTAAAAAATACAAACCGGATTTTTTAATTAACTTTGCTGCGGAAACTCACGTTGACAGGAGTATTCACGTCGGCGCTAAAGAGTTTATAGACACAAATGTCTATGGAGTTTTTGTTTTACTGGAAGCAATAAAAAAATATGGCATAGAGAAAGCATTATTTGTTTCTACCGATGAAGTCTATGGCAGTCTGTCCATAGGCTCAAAGGGAAAATTTACCGAAAATACCCAGTATCAGCCTAATGTACCTTACTCCTCTACTAAAGCTGGCGGAGATCTTCTTTGCCGGTCTTATCATTTTACATGGAAATTGCCACTAGTAGTCACTCACTGCTCTAATAATTTTGGACCTTATCAGTATCCAGAAAAATTAATCCCCTTTTTTACTTCAAGGGCGATGAAAAATGAATCTTTGCCTCTTTATGGCGACGGCAAAAATATCAGAGACTGGATATATGTTTTGGATCATGTTGAGGGTCTGACCAAGGTTTTGTTTGATGGTGAAGCAGGAGATGTCTATAACATGGGAGCTGATGAGGAGCATAGCAATTTAGAAATAGCCAAGATGATTCTTGGCATACTCAACAAGCCAGAGAGTTTAATAACCTTTGTAGCTGATCGCCCGGGTCATGATAGGCGATACGCTATTGACCATGCTAAAATTACAAAAGAACTTGGTTGGAGACCAAAATATAAATTTAAAAAAATGCTGGCGGAAACAGTGACTTGGTATCTAGGTAATCAAAAGTGGAGTAAAAATATTCAAAAGAAAACGGGGGTTATAAATCCACATATTGACTTGTGGAAGAAACATGAACTTGGAGATAAAAAGTTGCACAGTTGAGTTTACCGATTTTTATCCATTTTTTTGTGGATGAGTTCAAAAACTACAAAAACGAAATAGGGCAAAATGACATAAAAAAGATATAAATCTAACGGCAAACCGTAAATGTAGATACCCGTCATTCCCGGGCCGGGGAAAAGCCAGATTTCGTTTATCCTCGCCAGCTGTTCTTCCGCAATCATAATTATAAGCACAACCAGAGTCGTCCATACTCTTTCTTTTTTTGAGTGGTACAAAACCAGCTTGTACTTTATTTCCAAGACAACGGTTGCCGCAAACAAAAAAATTAAAATAATCAGCTCTTCCATTTGTTTTTGTTTCTTTTCTTATCAAAAATACTGTGTATTGCAATATAAATAGTGACCCAAAGATAGGGCACAAACAGAGTCCACCCGATTTCTTCTATTGGCATCGGTCCAATAAAAATTCCAGAAATACCTTTGCCTGTAAAAATCCAGTGTTCTCTGGGTATTCCATAAAAATCCCATACCATTATTGCTACAACGGCTATGATAATGCACAGGGACCTTTCTTTAAAAGAGTGAAAGAGATGCTCATGGAACACTTTTTCAATAATTAAAGCTGTGACAAGCATAACTAAAAGAAAGATGGGGTAGTACATAGTAAGTAAGCCAACGAAGTCTGAAGTCTCTGAATTGCCGATATTGCAAACCGAGGTTAGGCAACCAGAGAAGTCTGACAACCTCTTAAGTAAGTCATAGAAGTTCACAAACCTCTTAACTTCCGAAGTTGCAAACCGAGATTGTAACCGACATGGAAGTTAGACAATCTCTTTGTTATTATAGAACAAAGACGGCCAGTTTTAAAACTATTTTACCCTTTCGCGAAACAAGAGAAGAAAAATTGCTGAGATATAAAAAATCAGACTGACAATCAAAAGCGATGACAGACCGAACAGAAAACTTACAAATGAAAGTATCCCGCCTATGCCGCTGCCGATCAGATTGCTGGCGAGTGCTGATGATCGTTCCCGCGCCCGGGCGAAGAGAGCTATAAATGCCAAGGCGGAAAAGAAAAACGGCAAATTTAAAACAATGGACGCTGAAACTGTTTTAAAAAAGAAATTAAAAGAGTTGAAGTAGTCAAGCGGAATAATAAATTGTAAAGCAAGAGACAGAATAATCCCGGCAAAAGAAGCCTTCAAAGGTATTGGACGTTTTGCATGCAGAAAATTCGCCAATAAAATAAAAAATAGAATTGCTGTAATTGTGAATAAATTTGTGGTCCAGGTGTTGCCGAATAACAAGCCGGTCCGGCTGATATTGAAAAATTCATAGAGCAGAAATCCGGCGCCCAGAAAAAACATCGGCCAACTAAAACGGCTCCCCATAAAAAGTTTTTTGCCGAAAGGCAGGAAAAAAAGAAAAAGCAAAGCTGAAATTATCAAATGAATTTTAGGCAAGCGGGGCTGGTCAAGATAAAGATACGGCCAGTTATCGGTTAAGGGTTTAACTTCTTGGTTAAAGTCAGCTTTACGGCTGTTTATGAATTTTTCAAAATCAGGATTGTTTTGGAAAGCCGCTTCTATTGTTCCCGATGAATTTTGGGCCAAAAAAAGTACCCCTCCCCAGCCGAAAATATTGATGTCTTGAAAGTTAAAAATTTCGGGAGAACGGCCGAAAGAATCGGCAAGGCCTTTTTTTATTCTTGCTCCAACCCATGGCCGCCGCACATCAAAAGAAACGGCTAGCACTCCATCCGGCTTCAAAATTTTTTTGATTTCGGAAAAGCTTTCTTGGGTGTAAAGAAAGTTGTCCAACCTGACATTGGTCAACGAAGAAGTGAGGGCATGAGAGTCAGCCAGACCCAGAATTACAAGGTCATATTTTTCCTTGCTACCTTTGAAAAAAGAACGGCCGTCATCAATGATTAAATTTACTTTAGGCGATTGGTAGGGTTTTTCGGGGTGGTAAATCTTTCCAAATTCTGCGATTTTGGGGTCAATCTCAATGGCATCAATTCTGTCCGCTCCTTTTCTTAAAGCGGCGGCCACATCGTTGCCTCCGCCCGAGCCAATAATTAAAACTCGCTCCGGTGCCGGTTTAAAAAGAAATGGCAATTCATATTGATCAGCAAACCGTAGGTCAAAATTTTTCGGCAGTTCTTGGTTTGCCAAACGCTCATCCACCTGTTCTTTATAGGCGTTAGAAAGATCTAGAAGCCCCATATAGCCAACGTTGTTAACTTTCAATAAATAACCGGGCGGCAAATCAGATTTCTCCGATTGACTGGATAGGCTTAATTTTTGATATGGCGACCAAATTGTTTTTTCTTCTTGAACTATGGAAGGTTGATAAGCAATACCCAGCATTAAAATAGCAAGAACACCCGAAACAATCCGGCCTTTTTTATTTTCCAACAAAAGGGTCAGCAATATTTGACCGAAGGCTAATCCTATGTAGGGAGAGATGCTAATTAAAGATAGTCCGTAGAAACTCCACATACCGGCCACCCCAGCGGCCACATTTAAGGAATACCAAAGAATCAAACGATTGGTATTGTTAAACATTCTGCCCAGATTTTGGCCAAGCGGAATGAAAACCGTCATTACGGCAAAAAATAAAACGGCCGTTAAAAAGAAACCGGCAATGACGTCTACAATATCCGTCTGCGTCGGCTGAAACCAGATAAAGCTCTCGCTTAAAGGAGATATCATTTCAGTTATGCCGGAAAACAACCCAGAGATAAGCGACGCTGAAATTGCAAAGAGTAAAACCGAAGAAAGAACCAAAGAAAATTCTTTTTTCACCAACATTCCGATTCCTGTTCCTATGAATATTGCCAGCAGAATTAAATTTGAAAGATAGGCGAAAATCCTAACTTCTGTTTCAACCAGCCTAATCAAAAGAAGCTCCAGAAAGAGAATAACAAAACTTACTAGAATTAAACGGAAACTTTTTTTCATATCGTGAGACTGTCTCTGCTTTTATCATTTTACTCCAATCGCTTAAATCTCAAACAGAGAGGCTTTTAAGGTATGGGTAGAAATGTTATTAAGACTATATGCTGGATTTGCTTACTCCTATAGAAAAATTGCCTAAAGTTGGGCCTAAGAATTTGCCGAGACTGAAAAGGCTGGGCATTAAAACTGTCAAAGATTTGCTCTGGCATTTTCCCAGCCGTTACGAAGATTTCACTCAAACAGTTGGTCTGGGTGAGGTTGGAGAAGTCGGCAAAGTGATCAGTATCATAGGCGAGGTGGCGAAGATAAAAACGACTAATATTTGGCGCCGCCGGATGTCCATAACAGAGGCTCACATAAAAGACGGTGATGAACAGACCAGAGCTGTTTGGTTTAATCAGCCATATATAGAAAACTCTCTTGTCGAAGGAAGTCTCGTCAGCTTATCCGGTAAGGTGGCTTTGGATAAGCGGGGAATTTATCTTTCCAGCCCTTCGTATGAAAAAATTTTTGAGACCAAGATTGACTTGGTCCATACCGGCAGACTAGTGCCTGTCTATCCGGAGACAGAGGGCATTTCCTCCAGATACCTTCGTTTTTTAATAAAACCTTTGCTAGGTGCTACAGATAAGTTTTCCGATCATCTGCCGGAAAACGTAAGAAAAAAATATAATTTTCCCAGCTTGGACCTAGCAATAAAGACAATTCACTTTCCGGAATCTTTAGAGGAAGCTGGAGTTGCCAGAAAAAGGGTTGCCTTTGATGAATTGCTTTTGTTTCAAATCAAGTCTCTTTTGGGTCGGCGCGGTCTTTCCAAACTTAAAGCGCCTTCGGTAATTTTCAAACCGGAGTTGGTAAAAGGGTTTGTCGGGAGCTTGCCGTTTGTTTTGACTAATGATCAGAGGGTTTGCGCTTTTGAGATTATGAAAGATTTTGGCAGAAGTTATCCTATGAATAGGCTATTAAATGGCGATGTCGGTTCAGGCAAGACAATCGTTGCGATTATTGCCGCCTGTCAGACCGCCAACTCGGGTTTTCAAACGGTTTTTATGGCACCAACGGAGATATTGGCGCAACAGCATTATGCAACCATAAAGTCGTTGCTTGGCAGATTAAGGACCAGGGTGGGTTTACTGACTGGAAGTGAGGCAAAACAGTGGCCGATAGACGAAGTTACTGAAGAAAAAATCTCTAAAAATTTAATGCAAAAGAAAATCTCAAATGGCGAGATAGATATAGTTGTCGGCACACACGCAGTTATACAAAAAGATGTTAAATTTAAAAATTTGGGATTGATAATAATAGATGAACAGCATCGTTTTGGTGTAAAGCAGAGAATGCAACTGGTAAAGGGACAAGGGACAAGGGAAGAAATACCGGCAAAGCAATATCGGCACTGGGACGCCCAATCCCCCGCACCCTTGACACCACATTTGCTCTCTATGACTGCAACGCCAATACCACGAACACTCGCGCTAACTATATACGGCGACTTGGACGTTTCCTTAATTAAAGAAAAGCCGAAAGACCGAAAGAAAATTATTACCAAAGTTTTTGCAAAAGATAAGTCTGCCGAAGTTTACGGTTTTGTTGAAAAGGAAATTCTGTCTGGTCGGCAGACTTTTGTTATATGTCCCCGCATCGAACTTAGCAATCCGCAAGAAGCAGTAAAAACTTCTGCCCAACAAAACAAGATGAATATTTTGTGGGCCGAAGTCAAAGCCGTCACTACCGAATATGAAAAACTTTCACAAAAAGTTTTTCCTAATTTTAAGATTGCCATGCTTCACGGAAAAATGAAGCCTAAAGAAAAGGAAAAAATAATGGAAGATTTTAAAAACGGAAAGTATCAGATCTTGGTATCCACCTCGGTTGTTGAGGTCGGAGTGGATGTTCCCAATGCTACAGTAATGTTAATTGAGAATGCTGAAAGATTCGGACTGTCGCAACTGCATCAGTTTCGCGGCCGGGTTGGGCGAGCGGAACATCAGTCGTATTGTTTTTTGGTTAATGGCGGCAATAATCGTTTTGAGAATAAGAGGCTAAGGGCTTTGGAGATTTCCGATGACGGCTTCAAGTTGGCTGAACAAGATTTGTTGTTACGCGGACCGGGAGAATTTGTCGGTACTAAACAATCCGGCTTGCCTGACTTAGCCATGGCTTCTTTGACTGATTTAGACCTAATAAAAAAAGCCCGGCTAGAAGCCAAGCTTTTACTGAAGGAAGATCCAAATCTTAAAAGTTATCCTGCTCTAAAAAATCAGTTAGCTAAATTTCAGAAGATTAGGCATTTTGAGTAGGGTATCGTCGGCTTACTTAAGAGGTTGTCAGACTACTACGGATGTAAAACGTCGGCAGAGCAACTTCGGCAGACTAAGAGTTCCTTAGACTTCGTCGGCTTACTTTCGGAGTAACCCAAAAACCTAGGTATTTTCCGAGCATCAGTCTGGTTTGAGCCTCCAAACCCGGCAGGGCGCCTAAAATGATCGTGGTTATGGGGAATAATATCCACTGCAAAACCATCCATAGATACTTGAAACGTCGATAGTGTAGGGGCCGAGGAGGCAAAAGGACAACAGACAAAACAGCCGAAGAAATGAGTCCAATCATAGCTAAGCTCATAATAACCCTTGTGAATTGAGGAAGATTTAGAGACAAGACAGACTGATTGAATTTTGAGCCGCCCACTACTACTGGTAACCAGCCAAGAAGGAAAATAATAACCGCGTTGGTGGCCCAAGAATGGAAACCCTCAAGAATATTAAAGATGTAGTAAAGCTTTTTTTTCAGAGGTATCAGTTTGTTTTTATAAAAACCGAAAAAGAAATAGGGCACATTTTCTACTCCGAAACCCCAGCGTCTCTGTTGTTTGTAGATGTTTTTCATTGTTTGCCAAAAACTCGGAGCAACATTGGCATCCATAGAAACAGGGTAGAACATAGGTGTAACCCGGTAGTTGCCATTGTATCTCAAGAAACATTGCCAAAAAATTCTCGAGTCCTCGGAGACCATATTAGTTTGCCAAAAATTAACGTCAACTAAAGCCTGAAAAGGCATTGAGTGGCTGGAAAATGTGGTTAGTCTCTCCGGCCTTTCTTGTTGTATTGTGTGCCAGAAAGTGGCAGAGAAAGCGACTACCCGGGCCAATGCCGGAGCTTCCCAGATGTTGTTAGTGTAGAGAGGGATGGGTTGGTAGGAGGTATGTAAGGAGTCTTGGGTGGTAAGATAAAGATATGTCAAAAGAGAAAAGTAGTGGTTGGGAGCGACTGTGTCAATATCAAAGTTTGAGACAATAACATGATTATATTTGATTCCTAGGGCGTCAATGATTTTTTCTTTGGCAATTTTTCCGGCGTAGGCTGCGTTTGAGCCCTTTCCCGTTATTTCACCTTGCAGGTTATCCGGGTGTTCGGTAACCAAGAACTGAAAAAAATTGCTGCCATATTCTTTTTCCAACTCGTAGCCTAATTTGTTTTCTTCAATGCCGGCTCTAGCCTCTTGAGTCAGAACTAAAATTATTTTTGTTTTGGGGTAAGCTGAGTTTAGTATGCTCTCAATGGAGGCCATAACCAGTTCTCCCCCCTCTTTGTAACGAGGCAAAATTATCAGGTGATAGATGTCCTGCCAAGATTTAACTTCCTGTAATTTATAGTCTGTGACTGGCAGTTTTTCCAGTCGCTCAAGCCAATCGATCGTTAAATTTTGTCTTAATTTTCTGTAGGCGTATCTTAGGTGAAAAGAAAGATAGACGGTTTTGATAAGCCAATAGATGTCAAATAATATGATAAAAACGGCAGTAAAAGCCGGTGCAACAAAAGATAAAAAGATAATCAGAAACAATGTCAGCCAAGCCAAAAAGCCTGGCAAAACCTCAAAAAGGCGATATAAAAACCTTTCTTTTTTATCAGAAAGGTCTAAAGATTTGCTTAATTTAGTATAGTCTATGTTCATGGGTGCAAAACTCGTTAAATAGTAAAACAGTGTAAGCCTTTAGTCAATATTGCCATTCTTTTTAATATATTTTAACCTAGTTTAAGCTTTGTGGTCTTTGAAAATTAAGGAGAAGTTATGGTTGGTAATTTAAACTTAGATCAAATCTATGCTAATGATGTTGCCAGGAAAAAGGCTAAGAAGTCGCAACACATGGAGCTTACATTGAGGGATTATATTGGTTTGGTTACAAAAGATTCCTTAATTGCCCAAAATTCTCCATCGCGTCTGCTGGAAACTTGTTTAGCGGCCGGTGTAGAAGAGGTCCCTGAAAGGGAAAGATGGCTGGGTGTAAAAAAGCGATATCGTATTTTTTCTGAAAAACTTTTTGGTGTAGAAAGGCCGACTGCGCAATTTGTTTCTTTTCTGGAAACCGGAGCGGCTCGTTTGTCTACCGGAAAGCAAATATTGCTTTTTGTGGGTCCACCGGCTTCAGGTAAGTCCAGTTTTGTTAAAATACTAAAAGGGGCTTTGGAGGATTACAATACCAGGCTCGTCTTCAGTATAAAAGGCTGTCCTATGCATCAGGAGCCTCTGTTGCTTTTGCCGCGTTATCTTAGGAAACAGTTTGAGGGCGAGTTGGGCGTGAAAATTGAGGGAGACCTTTGTCCGGTTTGCCGGCATCTTTTACAGGAATTTTCCGACAAGAGCACTGGTGAAGTGCGTTGGTTAGATATCCCTGTTGAGACGTTTACTTTTTCAATTCAAGGCACAAGAGGTATCAGCTCATTTGAAGCGACCGACGATATTGCTTCTGACATAGCGAAACTTGTTGGCCACGAGAATATTGGCGTTACCTCTAATCCGGAAAAAGGTTATGACCATCATCTTGCTTTTACTCTCTCCGGAGAATTGCCAAAGGCAAACAGAGGCTTGGTTGAAGGTAGAGAACTAACTAATGCCAAGAAAGAGCAATTGGCTGTCTTTTTCAGTGTCGCTGAAGAAAAGGAGATTAAGATAGAGGGCTCGAACTTTCCTCATATTTCTGTTGACGAGGTTGTTATTGGTCATACCAACCTTGCAAGTTTCAAAGAGTTTAATACCAGGGGTCCGGGCAAGGAAGGATTGCATAGCCGTTTCTTTGTTATCCCCTTTCCATACCCAACAAGAGTGAAAGATGAAGTAAGGGTTTATAGAAAGTTGATTCAGCAGGAAAGTGATTTCGCTAAGTTAAAAAATATTCATATCGCTCCAGGCACTCTTGAGCTAGCGGCTACTTTTGCGATTTTGACTCGTCTAAGTCAGTCCCAAACTGGAATCGACAGCCTGACTAAACTCAAGATCTATAATGGTGACAAAGTTCTGACCGAACTTGAAAATAAAGAAAAGGTACCGGTTGACATCCGACATCTTTTAGAAGAGGGACAGAATAGCGAAGACATATCTAAAAGAGAAGGAATGTTTGGGGTTGGTTCTCGTGATGTGCTGGCCGCACTGAACACCGCTCTTGTTGAAGAGGCCGGCCACAATGGTTGCCTCACCCCGTTAAAAGCTATTTATGCTTTGCGCAGAGGCTTTGAACATCGAATGGGTTACACCCCCGAAGACTTGGATCGTTTTAAGCTTCTTCTTTCCGCTGGTGAAGCCAAAGGTGTACCCAGCGAGTATAAAGATTTCATTGTTAAAACAGTCAGCCGAGCTTTTCTTGCTGCTTATGATGATCTTGCCAGAGAGTTATTTGATAAATACATACTGGAAGCTCAGTTTGAAAGAAGCCAGAAAAGCAAAATAGTGAAGGGTCAAATTTTTGAAGTGCCGCGTGATCAGATGTCCGGAAAGCCAAAAGAGCCTGACACCAAATTTCTTAGATCCATTGAGTCATATATCCCCATCACCGAATCAGAAGCCGAAACCTTTCGTGGAGAAATTATAGTTTTCAAATCTGCAAATCCCAACTTTGGTTACGACTCTTATCCCCCATTGTCCCGAGCGGTAGAGAAAAAACTTTTGGCTGACAGCAAGTCTCAACTTACCACCGTCTTGGCCACAGATAGACCCAAAGAGGAGGGCGACAAGAGAAGAATTGATAACTTGTTTATGGCTTTGACTAACCCTCCTTCCGGAAGAGAAGAGGACAGACATTGTAAATTTTGTGCCGCCGAAGCGGTTGAAAGAGCAAGAGAATTTCTTAGTGAATAAGTTTTCATAACACAACCTCCTTTATTGACAGGGAGGTTTTTTATTTTTAGAGTTAGGGTCGACAAGTTTTGTATTTTGAAAACCGAATAAGGAGATTGGATATGCCTATAACTATACCAGATATGGTTTCTGAACAAGGCAAGGCCGACGCCAAGCGTCACAGAGATAAGCAAAAAGAGGTCATAAAAAACAACCTTCCGCATATTATTGCCAACGAAAACATCATAACCGGTAAAAGAAACAAGATTATAAAGATACCGGTTAAAAGTCTTCAGATACCCAGATTCAGGCCCGGTCAAACGGGTGACGGCGTTGGAATTGGTCAAGGCGAAGGAGAGCCCGGGGATGTTATTGGTGGAAGGCCCGGTTCCGAACACGGCCAGGATATTATTGAAACTGAAGTTGAGCTGGAAGAGCTTATCGATCTTATGCTGGAGGACTTGGGTTTGCCCAAACTTGAAGAAAAACAGCTAAAGACAATTCTTTTGGAACTTGGCTATAAGATTACGGGAATTGTCAAGTCTGGTCCTTGGACGTTTCTTAACAGCAGGGCTACTGTCAGGGAAGGTTTGAAAAGATTTTGGAACTTTTTGAATTCACTAATCCAAGAGACGGGTTTGTCGGAATTAAATTGTTTTGACGCTTTAAAGAAGTCTCAAGGTGACTTGGGTGATGCTTTGGCCATGCTTCGTAACCCCGACTTTCAGGTGACAGCTGAAAGGGTCGAGCCTTTTCCGGTTTTTACCAAAGACGATTTGCGTTTTGAGAAAGTGGATCCTAATATCAGTTACCAATCGCAAGCGGTAATCATTGCCATGATGGATGTTTCAGGCTCCATGTATGATCAAAAAAAATATCTGGCAAGGTCAATGTTGTTTTGGTTGGTGACCTTTTTACAGAGAATTTATGAGCACGTAGAGATCCGTTTTATTATCCATCATACCCAAGCAAAGATAGTTGATGAAGATACTTTTTTCAAAACCCAGGAAAGTGGCGGTACTTATTGCTATACAGCCTATGAGCTGGCTAATGGTTTAGTTGAGGAGGAATACCCTACCAGCCAATACAATGTCTATGTCTGGCATTTTTCTGACGGAGAGGATTTTGATCATGACCGGACCATGGGAGAGATTAAAAAGCTTTTTGCCAAAAAAATAAATATGCTCGGTTATGGTGAAATTGAACCGTCGGAAAAATATAACAAAAATCTACCGGATTCTGGCCTGATGTCTGCTATCAAGTCAGAGTTTTCCACTCAACAAGTTTCAACTCCTGAAATTACCATGATTACCCTAAAAACAGATCCTTTTTTGGGCGTTGTTATTCAGACAAAAGAGCAGCTTCTGCCGGCCCTAAAAGAATTTTTAAGAAAGGAGAGGTGGACGAATGGATAAACTGGAACTGGAAAGGCTGATTTTTTTGGAAAAAAGAATCAAAGAAATTGCCGAGGAGTTTGGTCTTCTCACTACAGATATAGATTTTGAGATCGTTCCGGCGCAAAGGGTTCTGGAGGGTATGGCTTATAATTTTCCCAAAAACTTTTCTCACTGGTCTTTTGGTCGCGACTACGATATGCATCGTACTATTTTTGAACATACCGGCCAGGGTATCCCATATGAACAGGTTTGGAATTTTGAGAGACCGAAAGCTTTAGTCGTTGAAACCAACCCTTTTGCTTTAAAGGTTCTGGTTATTGCTCACGTTTTTGGTCACGTTGATTACTTCTTAAGAAATAATCTCGTTCAGCACGGCCGTTCTTTTGCCGACATTGCCCAAGAAGCTCGTGATGCCACTGACCGTTTTAAGAAGTATGAAGAAAAATACGGTGCGGATGAAGTTGAGAAAACAATTGATGCCGGAATGTCCATCCAGTGGCAGCAACACTTGGATCCTTTTTTGGAAGAAGAATTAGATAACGAACTGGCCAGAGAAAGACTGATAGAAATCACTCGTGCTAAACTGGAAAGAAATTCTGATTTTGGATCTGAATTTCAGAGTCCTTTAACCAAAGAAGAAAAAGATCAAATTGAAAAATATTTGAGGCATCTGTCTCAACTTGCCCCGCCACGGCCGATTTATGATATTTTGGGTTATATTATCAAACACTCTCTATCCCTCAAGCCTTGGCAGAAAGATGTTCTGGGTGTTGTCAGAAATCAGGCTCGGGCGCTTTCACCGATGGGTCGTACCAAAATGGCTGATGAGGGCTGGGCTACATACTGGCATTTGCAGATTATGCGCAAGTTGTTTGAAGAAAAACTTCTTGATGGAAACGACCATGGTGTTTTCAACGATTTTCACTCAGCTGTTACCAGAGAGAGTCGGACTGACTTCAATTGGTATCGTGTTGGTCTAGCTCTTTTTGAAGATATTAAAGAGCGCTGGGACAGGGGTTGTTTTGGCAGAGATTTTGAGTTGTGCGAAGACCCTGTAAAAAAAGCCTATTGGGACAACGGTGCGATGAAAGGCAAAGAAAAGATATTTCAGGTTGCCTCTTTCTACAGCGATAGGATGATTATTGAGGAATTTTTTACGGACGAGTTTATCAGAAAGATGCGTTTGTATCTTTATCAAGCGGAAGAGGATCCTTCAACAGGCGACACGATTTATGGAATTGCAGAAAGCCGACCGGAGGTCATCAGAATGCTTCTGAAGCATGCATTTACCTTGTATGGGATGATGCCGATAAAAGTTCAAAATTCGAATCACAATGGTCAGCAACAGTTGTATTTAAAGCATGACTTTAGCGGCTTAGAGATGGATCCCCAGTATAGAGAGGGCACAATGAGAAATATATTTTATCTTTGGAACAGAAAAGTTTACCTTGAGAGTATCGAGGATTCAAAACAAATTTTGTATAGTTTTGACGGTCATAAACACAAGACTGAAAAGGATAAATAAATATACCCCGTTAACAGAGTTAGCGGGTTTTTACTTTACACCCATTTCCAGTAAGAGACAGAATAGGGATGATAAAATTTCTGTTTGACCGTTTTTGAATTCAAGATCTAGGGAGTGCAGGTGTTGGTAAATTTTTTTTAGTTCTTCTTGGTCAAATATTTTGGCCTGACTAGATGCTTTTGCGGCTACGAATGGATGAAGTTTTGTCAAACCGGCTATCCGGTTGGTGGGAACATTTTTTTTGATAAGTGATTTGACCCGGAGCAATGCTCTAAATTGAAAAATAATCAGGCCCAAGATTGCATTTGGGTCTCCGTTTTCCGAAAGATATTGGTCTAGTAACAGAATAGCTTTTCTGTGGTTTTTACTGGCTATGGCATCTGTTAAATCAAAATTGTTAAATGCTAGTTCTGGTGTCACAATTTTATCAAGATCAGCTTCTTTTATTTCTTTGTTTGTGTTTTGGCCGGCAAAGTTTTTGTAAGCCGTCAATTTGGCGACTTCGTTTTTTGCCCATTCGTGGGAATACGAAACAAGAGCAAGAAATTTTTTAACTACAGGGGTTTGTATTTTTATTTTTCCTTTAGCAAACTCTTCTATACACCATTTTTCCAAAGCAGTGTTTTTGAGCGGCAGTATCTCTGCAGATTTTGGAGCATTTTGAGATAAAAAATTAAAAAGATTTTTGTCTTTTTTGTTTAACTCCAAACCGGAGCTACATTCATAAAACAAAAAAGATAAATTTTTTTCCGGTTCTTTTTGATATTCTTTTAACGTCTCCAGAGCGTCTTTGCGGGTCTGGCTATTTGCAAATAGGCCGTTGGCAACAATAAGCTTGTTTTCGTTGAAGATGGACCTGGTTTCTACAGCGTCTTTTAGGGGTTTTATCCCCTCCTCTTTGTCAAGATCAATTTTTTCAACCAGCAAGCCGGGTTTCAGTTTTAAAAAATCAGCTGTCTTTTTTTTGACAGCTTCTTTAACTGAAAAACTTTCTTGGCCATAAAAAAAATTAATCATGTCAGTCTATGGTTATCTCAACCCAAGTGGTTCCGGGTGTAAATTTTATCTCTTTGCCGGTGTCGTCGTAAAAGTAAAGCTTCTCTTTGACTGAACCTTTCTTCCAAGAGCCTTTGGTTTCCTGCCCGTTTTGGTAGAAGATTGCTTCACCGGAGCCGACAGTTTTTACCCGGATGTAGTCTTTGCTGATGGGAGACCAGGTCGTTTTCATGATGACGATATTTTCTGTCTCAACCTGTTGTGATGTGTTTTTATCCGTTTCATCCTTTCCGCCTCGTTTTCGGCGGTAGGTGTTGTTGTTAGAGTTATATTCCCAAGAGATTTGAAATTCGTTTTTGTAAATTTTCGGCGGTTGGACGTTGCCAGAGCTCTTTGAGTTTTGGTGGGGATAAGAACTCAATGATTTGCCAAGGCCATAGCCAAGTTCGGCGATGGCCTTATTTAAAAGTTCTGCGCTGGTAAAGCCATTGTGCGGAGGTTTTGCTTCCTTTTTTCTGTAAAATATTGTGCCGTCGTATTTCATGGCATCGATGTTGTCAACTGCTCCGCTGTTTAATTCTGAAAGCGCTTCTTTCTCTCCTCCCCAGTGGGCGTAAATCGCCCCAAGTCCCTGCACCAATGGAATGAAGTCTGACCGCGATGATCTTATGGAGCCGATTTCTTTTGGCCAGTTGCATTGAAAAACGGCCATCATTCTTGTGACTCCGCCATCGGTTACGGGCATTTCAAAGACTAATTCAGCCTCCCCGATGCCTGAAAGGGGTCTAGTTTCAGGGTCAGAAGAAAGCATTACGGCCAAGGGCCTGTTCTTGGCTTTTTCACATTTGATGCCGGCTAGGTCCGATTCCGGAAAATTCATTCCTTCCAATATGGCTTCACCTCTCTTGACCTCAATTTTATTATCGCTGAAAAACAGAAACCAGCCGGCAACTGCGGCAATAATTAAAAACCCGATTGTAATTATCTTTGTCATGACATTTCCGCCCAGTTTTCCCCTATTTTCACGTCAACTACTATGGGAACTGAAGCTTGGTTGTTTTTTGAGATGGGAGTCCATACTTTTTCCATAATTTCTTTAAATTTGCCTGATATCTCCCGTATCTTCTCTTTCTTTACTTCACACAGTAACTCATCATGGACTTGAAGTAAAATTCTAGCTTCGTTTTCAATCTTACTTTCGTGTATGAAATTGTAAACCCCTATCATTGCCAGCTTCATAATATCGGCTTCCGTCCCTTGTATCGGGGCATTAATGGCCATTCTTTCAGCTTGGGCTACCATGTGAGGCATGCTGGAATTTATCTCCGGCAAATCCCTTCTTCTGCCGAAGTAAGTTTGAACATAGCCTTTTTCTTTGGCTTCAGTCTTGGCTTTTTCCATGTAGTCTGCCATGCCTGAAAACTTGTTTAGATATTTTGTAATAAACTCTCTGGCGCGCATTTTATCCACGCCCGCAGAACGGGCAAAACCCAGAACTCCCATACCGAACAAAATGCCGAAGTTGAGGGCTTTGGCTTCTCTACGCATTTGATGGGTAACTTTATCGGGGCTGACCTCAAATACTTCGGCGGCGGTTCTGGTGTGAATGTCTTCATTGTTTTGAAAAGCCGCAATCATTTTTTGATCGCCAGACAGGTAGGCGGCTACTCTTAACTCAATTTGAGAATAATCAAGTGACAGAAGCTGCCAGCTGTCTTCAGCAACAAAGGCTTTTCTAAACTCTTGTCCAAGTTCAGTGCGAATGGGAATGTTTTGGAGATTTGGGTCTTGGCTGGAAAGCCTGCCGGTAACTGTTCCTGTTTGGTTGTAGGTGGTGTGCAGGCGGCTATCTTCGGGGTCAACGAGAGTCGGAAACGGTTCAATATAAGTTGTCTTCAGTTTTTGAAGTTCGCGGTATTGCATGACCAGCTTAATTATCGGATGTTCGTCGTGCAGTTTTTCAAGTTCGGACACGGCCGTTGAACGTGCTCCCCCGCCGGTCTTCCTGACCCTAGTTTTAAGTTGAAGCTTGTCAAAAAGAATTTCTCCGAGTTGTTGGGGTGAGTTGATATTAAATTCTTGTCCGGCTAATTCATAAATTTTCTTTTCCAAGCCGGTAATTTCAGTATTTACTTTTTCTGATAATTTTTCCAAGCCGGCTGTGTTAATCTTGATGCCGTTTTTTTCCATTTCCGCCAGAACCGGGATAAGAGGCATTTCAATTTCTTCAAAAACCTTCATCAGCCCTTTTTCTTTTAGTTTTTTTCCGAGAACCTCCACTAACTTTGGTAAGGCTGAACCCGTATCTGTAAAAGATTGGGCAAACTCCATAAAGTAGATTTTGTCTAAGTCGTAGTCTTTAAGTTCCGGTCTCACCAAGTAAGATGCCAGGGCCGTGTCAAAGTCAAGATTTTTAACGCGGATGTCTTGGTTTAGGAGAAGTTTAACAACAGGCTTCAGATTATGCCCTCTTTTGGCAATGTTTCCATCTTCTAAGATATCTTTAAGTTTTGAAGATATCTTTTCTGGTGTGGTGGTGTCACCGTTTAAGTAAGCGACACTCGGGTCGGAAGTTTGTAAAATCAAAGGCTGTGGTTCATTAAAACGCAAGCTCTTTTGCTCACTTTCCCGATTTTCGGATTGGTTTTTGTTTTTTATTGTGTCAAGTTCAGGTAAGGATGCCTGTCCGTCCGGAAGGCGAGCAAGTAGGCTGTTAAAACCTAAGTTTTTCAGAACTTGAGTAACTGTTCCTTTGTTATATTTATTTTTCCAATTTACTTTCTCCAATGAGAAATCAATATCAAGATCAGTGATGATTGTTGCCAATCTTTTACTGAAGACTGCCTGTTTTTCATTTTCTTTAAGTTTCTGGGCCAGCTTGGCGCTCAAGACCTCACCTTTTTTGAACTCTTTAATTTTCTTAAGCTGGTCATATAGGTTTTCAACTGTTTCATATTTTTGCAGGAGGGCCATAGCTGTTTTTTCGCCTATACCGGGAACTCCGGGGATATTGTCTGACGGATCACCTTTTAATCCTTTGAAATCCACAACTTGGTAAGGTTCCAGGCCATAACGTTCTAAGACAGATTTTTCATTGTAGGTTACCGTATCGCTTACTCCTTTGCGTAGGGTAAAAACAACGACTTTATCATCTTCAACTAACTGGAGCGTATCTAAATCCCCGGTCAGAATAACTGTTTGCAGTCCGCCATTCTGTTGATTTTTTTTAGCTTTTTCAGCCAAAGAACCGATAAGGTCATCAGCTTCGTAACCTTCTTTTGTAAAAATTTCTATTCCGAAGGCTTTTAAAACTTCTTGGATGAGAGGGATTTGTGCATAAAGTTCGTCAGGTGCTTTTTGGCGGTGAGCTTTGTATTCCTCAAACTCTTCGTGGCGGAAAGTCGGTCCGGCCAAGTCAAAAGCGGCAGCCATATAATCCGGCTGCATGTCTTTTATGGTCTTAAGCAGTACCGAGGTAAAGCCGTAAACTGCATTGACAATCACGCCCTGCGGGGAAGTTAAAGGCGGCAAAGCATGAAAGGCTCGGTGGACCAAAGCATTGGCGTCAATTAGAATTAACTTTTTCATAAGAAAACCTTCGTGGGATGCCTCTTTTTTGCGTCGGACTGTCGCCGCCGAACTGCAAAAGAGGCACTTGCCTTCGGTTCTAAATAAAATCTTTTTTTGCGAAGGTTTATAAGGTCCTAATTAAGATCTTTCTGGTCATCTCGTCTATGTGGTCTATGTGAATCTTCAGATAATTTTTTGGCAGTATTTTTTTTACTCTGTCAGACCATTCAATTAAGACTAAATTTTTTGGGTCATTTAAAATTTCTTTTATACCCAGTTTAATTAAATCTTTGTGGTCTTTGAGCCTATAGGCGTCAATGTGGTAAAGATTGTTATAGGTTACAAGTTTTAAGTTATAGGATTTCATTAAAACAAAAGTCGGGCTGGAAATTTTATTTTTTAGACCCAGGCCTTTGGCGAAACCTTTCACGAAAGTAGTTTTTCCCGCACCGAGCTCACCTTCCAAACCAACTATCAAGGATCCTTTTTTTTGAAAGTATTTTTTAACACTTTCCTTAGCCAAATTTTCTGCCAATTTTTGTGTTTGTTTTGAGCTTTTTGATAGAAATTGCATTTATTTTTTATAATCATCAACTATCCAAGGGCAGCCCTTGGATAGTTGATGATAGTTGGCTTTTAAAACCAACCATTCCTTATGAAAGTTGGCGAAAATATGTTTATTTTCAAAATAATTTGGAAACTCTTTCAGGTTAAGAATCTTTTTTTCTGGCCTATACCCTGCTACATAATCAGGGTAACTAGAATATCGGTAGTTATTGAGGAATACTTCTGCTTTTTTAATGTTCGTTATCCCTGTTTCTTTCCAAGACGACTCAATAATTTTAATTGGATTCAAATGTATATACGAAAATAAATATTTTAGATAGTCGTCATCGTCAACGTGTTCCGCCTTAAACCTACTCTGGAATAATGAACCAACTCTCTCATATTTTTTATTGAAATACATAGCATATCCTGTGGTAAGTTTCAGCATAAAGTTTGTTAAACCACCTGCCACCCTTTCTTTTACAAGAATATGAAAATGGTTGGGCATTAGAACAAAAGCACCAATAGCAACCACTCTTTCTCCTGGCTCAAGTTTATCCAAGGGCAGCCCTTGGACAGTTTTAAAAACAATTGGGTTAGACCCATTTGCCAAAAAAAGCATTTTTAAAAAACGATTATAATCTCTATCCTCAAGAAAAATTTTACGTTTTTCAACACCACGATTATAAACATGATAGTACTCTCCTGGTGAAAAGATAATTTTACGTTCCATGACAATAAGTATAAAACAAAACACCAATCAATCCAAGGGCTGCCCTTGGATTGATTATCTTTCAATCAATGAAAAACCCTGTCTTTTTAAGACAGGGTGGCCGAAATTCTTGGCCAGAGAACTACAGAACTAGGGATTCAACTCCCATAAGCTTTTGGGCTTGGGAATAGGCTTTACTCCAGCCTCTTCCACTTCGCCCGAAGCTGATGGGGTTGTTGGAGTTTCTTTCAACTTCCCCGCTACAGCCTCCAACGCTGTAGCAGTTTTTTCTAGCCCCGGTACCTCAATTTTTACTGGGATGGGGGTGGCGGAAGAATGCTCCCCCAGCTTGAATCCTCCGAAGAAGATCCAAGCCATGAGGGCAATTCCCCCCAGTCCCAACATCCAGTGAAGAAATGTAAACCAACTGGTCGATGTTAATGATTCTTTTCTTCGGATCGGCGTAGAGGGTCGTAGTACCCCCTGTTGCCACTTCACATTTGCTTTCACTAATAGCCTCCTGTCTCCGGGTTGAATACTCTCCACCCGGAGTTGGCAGGGAGCTTCTGTTTACCATTTCCGTATCGAAGCTCCAGGTTAATATTTCGTCCCTCCCGAGTTGTCATGTTCTCGGCCATGACTCCAATCTCGGTACCGGGCAGAACGAACAACTCAACACGTTGTCCTGGACCGACCTTTTTGTACTGTGAGCCGGAGTTATCTTGATAGAAAACCCCGACGGATACAGACTCAAAGTCGTTCCAGAAAAACTTTTTCTCAAGCATGGCTTGAGCTTCCGCCTCTGCTTGGGTGGCCATAGCCTCGGCTTCTTTTTCGGCTTTCTTATTTCTTTTGTGGTTGACGATGACTTTTACGGCCTTCGTCCCGAAATAACCACTGACGCCACCAATAGCGGCGCCTTTCCATCCGCCGACGGTTCCGCCGATTATGGCTCCACCAATCCCAACTTCAATGGGACTGATGCGGGTCCTCCCACGGTTTCCCCGACCGTACTGGTCGGTTCCATAGAAGTAGCCGTCGTTTTCGTAACCATAACCGTACTGGTTATGGTACATGAAATTGTGGATTCCGGCCCGAGCATTGGCAACGTCCCCACGGACATGATTCCGCTCGATGAGCCGGACATTGCTATTAATGACCCTGGATAGTTCGTCCTGGGCCAAGCCGATTGAGGTAAAAAAAACCACCCCAATCAGAAATCCCAATAAAAAACCTAACCAAATTCTCAAAGCTCTCATTTGCTCTCCTTTTTGCCCGTTTGGGCTGACAAGGCCGGACCTTTTTAAAGATTCAATATCCGACCCTCGTCTTGGTTGTCTAAGTGCTTTACTATATCTATATTATACCAAATTTACACCACCCTAGTCAATGGTCAAAAAATGTTGGAAAACAAGAGGTTTTTGGTTAACATTGGGTGAAATATGAAAGCGTAGCAGATATAGTCTTTGAGGTCGCTGTGAGCCTGCGGTTTGCTTGGTCAGGAGGAGTATAATTAATCTTAACTCCTCCTGAAACCCAGGCGAACAGCGAGTGAGTCTGCCGCTGGAGCAGACGAAAGTACCGAAAAGGCTATATCTGCGAAGCTTGGTTTTAATTGACCGGAAAAAGCAGTATTGGCGAAGCGACACAAAAATAAAAAGACGGCGTTTTGCCGTCCGTTACTTTTTGTAAAAATATCCTTGTCTGTGAAAAAGAGTGTAGTTTTTTTTGTGCCATTTTTTGTTGTAATCCCACCCCCCTGTCTCTACCTTGATTAGTCTCGCGCCCTCAATGTTGCTGGTCGGTTCATAGCTCAAAAAATTAACACTTCTAATCATCGCGCCAATTTTGAAAAATACAGCGCTTAACCTCGAGAGGTTTGCTTCAAAGAAAGCCAGTCCGCCTGTGTTTTTCGCCAACTCTTCTAGAAAATCTGTCACCTGAACTGCCCGATTAGAGCCGAACAAAAGAGCCGGTTCCTGCTGGTAAAGGCCGACAGTATAAACCAACACTTGGTTGTTTTGCAGTTCACTTATAACTTCGGCCAAACTGTGGCTGTTGATTTTTACCTCACCCGTTGTTTGGGGGTCTGGCATGTCCAGACCGTCGGTCAGAATAACCGCCACTCTTAGGAAATCGCCGTTAACATGAGAAAAGTGTTGGGCTAAATTAAACGCAGCGTCTCTTAGTGGTGTGTTGCCTCCGGGCTGATTGGCTTTGCTTATGCCGATCTCAATTTTTTTTAGATTGTCAGTCCAGTCCTGATTGATGAAAAGACTGGTTGAGGCAAGGGTTACGGTGTTGTATTTTTTGATGAAGGAGAAATAGGTGTTTCTAAAAAAGAAACTCCTTGGGATATTGACGCCGAAAGCTTCTTCCAGCTTACCAGAGTCCAGAAAGTTAACTTCATAAGCGATTTCTGAAGCTAAGCCGATGTCTTTTTCTTCCCTAAAAACTGATTGAAACAGTGAACGGGCGGCATTTTTGGCTTGCTCCAGTTTGTTTTCTTCAAGTTGAGTGTTGGGTTGAAAAGTAGGAATCATAGACTCGCTTGAGTCTATGGCTACCGCTAGAGCAATGGCCTGGTCTTCATATCTGCTGAAACTTACTATCCCTTGTTCCGCCCAGACAACTTGCCCGTTAACATTTTTTTCACCCTCAAAAATTCTAAAGTTTTCTTTGTTAAGCTTTATTGCCTGTCCCCTGTCAAAAATTAGCAGGGGCAGGTGAACATTCTTTACCTCTACTTTGAACTGTGTTGACTCTTGTCCCGGTGAAGAAAGGTTAAGACTTAAAAAACAAAGCAAAAAAACGTAGGGAAACTTTAGATTTCTATTCATTTTTCTTCCTTTTCTTTGAGAGTGACGTGGACAAAAGACTCTTTCTCTCTTAGCATTTTTGCCAAGTTTTCAATATTACCAAAATCAATACTGGGGTGGGGATTGGTTTGCCTAATTTCAGGATCGTAGACAGGAAAAGGTCTTATGCTTTCTTCTCCCCGATCCCTGAAGTAGCCGATAATCAGACCAACTCCCGCTCCGCCGCCGATTCTTATTGCCAAATCAGCGATGTTCAGTTTGTTGTCTTTTTGATTGTCCGTCGCGTCTTTGTTGGAGTCGGTCAGGCTTTTCCAGAAAAGAGAAGAAAAACCGACGATAGCTCCGATTGAGCCGCCCGTCAGAAGTCCCTTGAGTTTCTCCGGTTTGCCTTGGATAAGATACACGGACTTTATTCGGCCAAGATTGATACTTTGTAGTATCTTCCCCTGCCTGTCTATGGCAACAAGCATTTGTTTTTTTTCCAAATCTAGATGGTGGAAGAAACCGTCTACTATCTTAATTGTCGTGGCGGTCGGTTCTTGTTGCCAGCTTTCCTGCGGTCCACCAACGGCATAAGAGAATTCAGTAAAGATACTGGAAACAAAAACCAATAAAGTGGTTAGGAAAACTACAGCGGTTTGAGTGGTTTGAGTATGTAGTTTCAATTAGCGCTCCTTTTTCAAAGTTCTTGGCAAAAATTAACACAAAAAAAAGAGGCTGTAAAGCCTCGGTTAGTCGGGTAAAACTATCCAATTGACGGTTTGTTTGACTATTTTTGCTCGCAGATTGTCGCTAATTAAAAAGGTAATCAGATAATTGCCCGGATTAAGGGTTGTCGGAAATGTTAAACCAAAACTGGCTAAGCGGCGCGATTCTTTGACCGCGTTTACAAACTGGTTGGCTGTAGAAATTTTGATTTCCGGCATTTCTTTGACCAAGGTTGGCGGTTCTTTCTTGCTGGTTTTTAATTCAACTGTAATTTTTACTGATAAGTCCGGCAGTTCAAGGACTTCTCCACTGGCAAGTTTTTTTTCTTCAAAACGGACGCCCTCCAGCAGAAAAAAGGTTGCCGGCGGATAATCCTTTTGAAAAATCAGCTCTAAAAAACCGCTGTTTTTGAATTTCAGGAGTTCTTTGCTAAGGTCTCCAAACTGTTCAGATAGACTGGCCAAGCTTTGACTGAATAATTCCAGAATCTCCTTAATTTCCTTCTCGTTTTCGGGGAAAAGTTTGCTTAGGCGCTCGATATCTTTAGGTTCGGGATTAAGTGTCCTTTGCCATTTATAGATTCTGTTTACTGCTTCAAGAACCTTTTTTGTTTTAGCGGACTGCTGTCCCATTAAATCCCTCGTTTTTTTGTCTTTCACATTTTCCGGTTCGGAAGATTCTTGGATGGCACCGGTTTCTGTCATAAAATTGGCCACAGCTGGATCGATAATCTTTACAAGTTCAGCAAATTTATCGAACTCTTCTTTTTGCTGTCTATTCAGTGGTTCCAGTTTGGTATTGAAAGCGATGGAAGCTATGGAAAGGTCAGGTAGGGCGGCTGTGGCTTTGGCCAGTCGATCTAAAGCGCCGACACCGAACATATCGGCGCTACGGAATGATCCTGCAAAAACCTGGTCTACGATTTGGTTGGCATCGGTTATGGGTGGGCCAACATAGATAAGTTTGTGGCCAGAGTAGGTCTGTGCTGGGCAGAGCTGAGTAAGCAGTTGGTCTCTTTCTGAGCTAGGCAGATCACTTCTTAGCATGAATTGATCAACAATGGAGTTGGTTTCCATGAAGACGTAAATGGTTTGGTCTTCTGGATAATACCAACTCTCTACATTTGGAGGGTTTTCTATAACGAAAACATGCATAAAACCACTCCAGCAGTTTGAGCTGGTTAATTCTGCCGAAGGATCAGAAATCCTTAACTCAACCCTCATCGGCGAGCGGTAATGTTTGTTCAACCTGTCCGGTTCGCCTCTTATTTCTCTGACCCACTCTCTGTCGTCAAGTCCATATTTTCTTTGTACTTTTTCTTTTTTTATGGGTTTATCGCCAAATTTAGGGGCGGACTTAATCAAAGCATCTGCCTTTTCACTAAGTATCTTTATTTCTTCAATCTTCAGCTTAAGTTCTTCAAAATTTTCCCAATAAGCCAGATCTTTGGCTTCGGCCAAACTTTTTTGTATGGCGGTCAAGGTAGTCTCGGCTTCAGCGGTATTGTATCCCCGGCTTCGCTTTTCCAGCATCTTGCTGTTCAGGTAGTGATAATTCTTTTCCAAAGAATTAAGTTTATTTAAGAAAGAGTTTTTTTGTTTGGCTATCTCTTTTTGTTCTTCTGTTTGTTTTTCTTTTTCGCGGCCTGGGACGGGAAGATGAGCTCCAATCTGGCAGGCTGATACGAAAAACAACAGGTAAAAAGCGGCTGCCAGTGAAAAGATTCTCATATCCCCCTCCGTTAAATTTGGACAAATAAAAAAACAGAGTTTTCAATTCTATGGCCCAGTGTTAGAAAAATGTTGTCAAGAAACAACACAATCTACCTAGGAATAGAGTCGAAAACCCCGCCTTTTGTTGGGATTTGCCCTTTTCTTTTCAGTAGTCTTGGCTAAGCATATTCTTTGTCCTGCGGGATGTCAACTGGTTTGATTACTGGTGATTGGCCAACGCATTCTTAAAGTGAACTATACTTGCTTTTTTGTCAAGTTTATTGATTATTATAGATACAATGTCAACGCGCCATTCTTTTCCGTTGTTTTGATTTTGACTATTTAAGTACAGGCTGGCGGTTCTAATGATGTGATTGGCTTTTTTGGGGTTTACCCTCAACTCCGGACTAAAACTGCTCCCAAATTCTTTACTATTCGTTTTGACCTCGCAAAAAATAGTTACCCCTTCCTTTTCTGCGATGATGTCTATCTCGCCCCAAGGTTTTTGATAATTTCTGGCGAGTATTCTGTATCCCCTGCTTTCCAAGTATCTGGCGGCAATATTTTCACCCAAGAAACCAATTTTTTTGTTGCTGTTAGTCATAAGTAGTTTTAAGTAGTAGTTTTAAGTTTGGACGGATAATACTTTTTCCGGACGTTCGTCCTGCTCCAGCGGCAGGACTCACTCTTTGCAGTCTGTGGATTCCCGCCAAGAGGCGTGACCTCGCCATCGGACTTATGTCTTATCCGCCTTGAAGGCGAATGGGCCATAAGATCCGATGGCTAGCAATCCACAGCCCGCAGAGCCTTCAAAAGCATTATTCGTCCAAACTTATTTCAATGTTTCGCACGAAACATCCCCAAGTTATAAAGTGGACAACTTTTTGACATAAAACCCCAAAAATACTACAATTGCTTAGTAATTCTCGTTAGAGAATTTTTGCTTTATTTGCTTTATAAAGACGGTTTTTCTCTTTATTCTAAACAATCTTAACATTGGTACTCGCATAAAAAAAGCTTTCTCTTTTACGGCCCGAATTATTGCCAAGTTGGCCCGGGCCAAAGAGGACAAAATAAGAGTTTTTAAGTCTTTTTGCCAAAAAGATGTTTTCTTTTTGTTTTTAGCCATTTTTATCTCTAGCCAGCTGATTTTTGCCAGAGGTTCTCTGTCTTATGGCCAAGATGAAACATCAATTAATTCTGTCAAGGACTACGTTGAAGAAGTGGCTCTTTCCTCAAAGATTCTAAGCAAAATGCAGTCAGTAGAAGCCAATAGTTTGGCTTCTTTTGTTGGTTTGGAGTCTCAAAATTTTTTGATAAGTCCAGTCGACACTTTGCAACAGACTTCTCTTGTGGCTTTTAACTCCTTGGAAAATAACTTCTCGGATTTTAAGGGTTTGGGCAGGGGGGATCAAATTTCAATTTATACTGTACAGGAAGGCGATACGCTTTCTTTTATTGCCTCTGACTTTGGTGTCAGCACGAATACTATTATCTGGGCCAACAGTTTGAGGGATATTGATAGTATCAGGCCAGGCGACGAGCTTAAGATACCGCCCGTAAATGGTGTGATACACAAGGTTAAAAAAGGCGACACCATCGCCTCTGTTGCCCAAAAATATGCCGCCGAACAAGATAAAATCATTGAATTCAATGCTTTACCTAAGGACGGCTCACTGCAAATTGACGACGAACTAATCATTCCAGACGGCAAGAAGTCGTCCAGTGGTGTTGCTGTCTCTGGAAGCCAAACCTTGGCTAAAAGATTTGCTTACCTGCCTGATTTAAGCGACTTTTTTATGCTTCCGGCCATTGGCAGAAACTGGGGGATTATACATGGCAGGAATGGCGTAGATGTTGCCAATAGTTGTGGAACTCCGATTTATGCGGCAGCTGGTGGGGTTGCGGCCATAGCGGATGCTGTCGGTTGGAATGGCGGATTTGGTAAATTTATAAAGCTTGTGCACTCAAACGGCACAGAAACAATTTATGCTCATGCCAGCAAACTCCTTGTAAATCAAAGTGAATCCGTGGAGAAAGGCCAGCAAATAGCTGTGATGGGCACAACCGGACGCTCTACCGGTTGTCATTTGCATTTTGAGGTTCACGGAGCAAAAAACCCGTTGGCTAAGTATTAGACGTCCCAATGCCGATATTGACTTTCTTAAAATTCACAAGCCCGACATTGTCAGCGGTCCCTAATCACTTTATCCCAGCTGACGTTTGCTAAAGCTCGGCAGTGCAATATCGGGACTAAAATTGATTGTCGTTGCTGACCATCTTTCTTGTTCCGCGCGAAACATTTTGAAAGTAACAAAATACCGTCCTTGTGGACGGTTTTATATTGTAAACTAAGAACTTTTTAAAATTACCTTGTAATTTTCATCTAAACCAAGTAACCCTTCTTCATACATTAGCCAACATTCTTTCTCAACTGTTTCTTTTCGGTTGTCGTCGGGTTCACAATAATCATCGGAGTCATCTTCTTGGTCATCAGTGTCAGAATCTCTGCAAAGTCCTTTTGAGCTTAGAAGATTGAAAAATAAGGCTTTTTAGTGTTGTGCCAAGCATTGCGCCATTTGGCGTAGATGTGCGCCATTGGCGCAATGGCTTGGCGCAGTGTCGCGTCAAATGGCACCACCTTGGCACTGCGCCAAGTAGTTTGGCACAGCGCCATTATGCCATTTTTCCTAAGTCGTGGAGTCTGAAGCCGACAGCTTCTTTGATATGGTTGGCGGTTATGGTGTCGCTGTTCTCTAAATCGGCTATTGTCCGGCTTATTTTAAGCATACGATGGTAACCTCGGCCTGAAATGCCATGTTTTTCAACAAATCTGCCAAGTATCAGTTCGGCCTCCGGTGTTAAATTGCAAATTTTGTGTATATTCCTAAAACCTACTTCGGAATTGGTGAGTATATTATATTTTTTTAGTCTTTCTGCCTGAACTTCTCTTGCTTTTTCAACCTTTTTTCTTATTTCAAACGAAGATTCAGATGCGCTAGTATTTTTTAGGTTGGCAAATGTTTCGCGCGAAACATAAATCTGGATATCTATTCGGTCCAAAAGGGGACCGGAGATTTTTTTCTTATATCGGACAACATTTGCTGGCGAGCAAAGACAGGTTTCTGTCTCACTGCCAAAATTTCCGCAAGGGCAGGGGTTCATGGAGGCTATAAGCATAAATCTTGCAGGAAAGTGGCTTGAACCGGAAGCTCTGGCGACCGTAACGTGGCCCTCCTCCAAAGGCTGTCTTAGAGATTCCAGTACGTTTCTTTGAAATTCCGGTAGTTCGTCCAGAAAAAGTACTCCTCGATGAGCCAAGCTGATTTCTCCAGGATGGGGGATAGAACCGCCGCCTATGATTCCCGGGGCTGAAACAGTATGGTGCGGGCTTCTGAACGGTCTTTGATTTATAAAGGGTTTTTCTTTGGTTAAACCGGCAACACTATATATTTTCGTGACATCCATGGCTTCCTCGCGGTTCATGGGTGGTAAGATCGTGGCCAGAGCCCTTGCTAGTATTGTTTTTCCTGACCCTGGTGGTCCAAACATCAAAATATTGTGTCCACCTGCCGCGGCTACCAGAAGAGCTCTTTTAGCCCCTTCCTGGCCTTTAATGTTGGCGAAGTCATAGTCATTTTCTTGATTATTGTGAATAATTTGATTCCATGGAGTTTGTTTTTCAGGCTCAATTTCAATCTCATTTTTTAGGTAGGAAACCAATTCTTTTAGGTTACTAATACCAACAACTCTGATGTTATTGACCAACGCTGCTTCTTTGGCATTTGGTTTGGGTACCAAGATTTCATAAAAGCCCATTTTATTGGCCAAAATTGCCATGGACAGGATGCCATTGACCGGTCTTAGAGAGCCGTCCAAAGAAAGCTCGCCTGTGAAAAGGCGAGCTTTCTTTGGATCTAATTTAATTTGTAATGTTGCGGCTAGATATCCTATGGTGATTGGCAGGTCAAATGATGAACCTTCTTTTTTTATGTTTGCCGGAGCTAGGTTGACTATTATTCTTAAATTTTTAGATTTTGGGTTGATAAGACCACTATTTCTGATAGCTGAATCCAACCTATCTTTTGACTCCTCAACACTTTTGTCCGGTAGACCAACGATATTGAAAAAGTGTAAACCGGGGAAAGAATCAACTTCTACATCAATTTTTACAGCCTCCAGACCACTTAAAGCGGCTGATGAAACGACTACAGACATAACTTTTTCCACAGCTTCATAAATGTTTCGTGCGGAACATTTATGAAGATTTAATCCTTTGTTTATTGGCACAATCTATGCAGAATCTGGCTATGGGCATGACTTTTAAGCGAGTTGAAATGATTGTTGAGGAACAAGTTTCACATTGGCCGTAGATTCCTTCATTGATTTTTTTGATTGTGGCTCTTACGTCTCTCAACCTAGTTACAAGATTGTTTTTGAGTATGTTAAGTCTTTCAAATTCTTCTATTTCTCTGGCGTTTTCGTCAATTCCCGTGCCCTCATTGGGAAAGGGGACTATAAAATCCTCCTCCGTGTTGGGGTCTTTTTTTGCAAAAGTTGCCAGTTCGGTTAGGATTTCAGCCTCTTCTTTTTGCAGGCTTTCTAAAAGTTTTTGTTGTTCATCTTTGGTCATAAGTAACAACTCAAGATAGCACAGATTTGTAACTATCTCAATTTTTTATAAAAAAGGTAAAAAAATAGGACGCTATCGCCCATCAAAATAACTTACTTGAGCAGGCAAGCGTCCTAAAAATAAAAAGATACCGGCTACCCCATAAAAGCGGTGGTAGCTAGATCAAAGATCTACTTTCAGGATATCAGATTAAATAAAAAAGTCAAAGGAAGTTATCAACAGATGTTGATAAGGTGTTAAAATCCAAGAAGAGTATCAATGATTGAGTATATTTGCTCACGAGAGTTGGCGACTACAAGGTAAGTGTTGCCTGTTGCCGAGGAAACAAAAGCATAGTCTATGGATCTGTCGGGTGAGGGGAAGTTCATAAATCGAATACTCACATCTCGGTATGAATTGTCGTCAAAAGCGATTTGGTCTGATTCGTCTGTAATTTGGAAGAAGTCCAATAAAGCTTCCGGAAGAGTTTGTTCCCATTCCGACATGGCTGTTTTGGCAATAGTCACATCAGTAACCTCAACAATCAAAGCGGTTCTTGTTTCCGATTCTGCCTCCAAAACCGGCTCGCCCAGAGAGTCAAACTTTTCTTGCTGACGCGAGATTACTAAACCAAATCTTTTGTCTGTTATATTACCAAGGAGGCTCTGATTTGGATTAGTAAGGAATTTGCTGGCAAAACTTGAAAAAGACATGGGTTCTTCAGCTTCATTTTTAGGTTCTAAAAATAAATTTTTTGAACCTTCGCTTATTACCACTTGAGATAGGGCTAGATTAAGCGGCTCAAAGTCGGCCATAGAAGCAAGGTCGGGGATAATGACTGAATCGTTGTCGGTAAAAATTAATTTCAGTGGCTTGAGAAAATCGGGCTTGAATGTGGGGCTTGGCGAAGAGGAAGAGATTGGAGGAGTTTCGCCTTCTCTTAAGAAATAGAACCAGTATCCGCCGCTTCCCAAAGCCACAAGAACAATAACCGCAATCAGGGTCCAGCGGTTGAATACTGGAGTCTTTTTGGGCGGCACGGCGATTTCGGTTGATGGAGCGGGTTTATCCTTGACTTGTTGTGGAGAGTATGGTCTGTTGGAAGGAATGACCGAACGTTTTTCTGCTCCGGCAATGCTCACATTTGCTGAGGGTGGTAGGGTTTTCTGGGGTGTTTGAGTGGCGGGCCGTTCTATTGATGGGAGAGGCGGTGAGTTGGGAATGGTAACTTCTACTCCTTTTGCTGGAGTTCCTTTGCTTACTGACTTTATGTCGCCCTCCATTGTTCTGATGGATGACTTGGTGTTTATGTTGTTGCTCCCAACAGTTCCGGAGGTTGTCTCTGGTTTTGGTGTTACGGGCGGTGGATAAGAACTCTTGGCTGTAACTGGCGGAGTAAATTGGGGCAAGGTGTTTGTTGAAGGAGGTTTGGGTGTGGACAGAACGGGTGCAGTAAAAGAAGTTACCGGTTTTGGTGGCAAGAGAGGAGCGGGGGGAAGTTTGAGAGTTGTTGACGGTTCGACGTCTTTGGCTATCGGTAAATTTGGAGGAGGATTTGTTGCCATATAAACTTATCCAAAATTATTAAGAGGTTGTCTAATTGACTTAGTCAAGATAACCTCGGTCTGCAATACCGGAAAATAAGAGACTATCTTATTCAACGGCTTTCTTTCATGGATAAGTTTATTCTACCATACTCGTCAATGTTTTTCACACGCACATGCACGCTTTGTCCAATTTTAAGGACATCAGATGGTCGGCGGATGTGTTCGTTTGAAATTTCAGAAACATGGACCATCCCATCTTGTCCCGGTTTGAACTCAACAAAAGCCCCAAAATCCATAATTTTTACGACGGTGCCGTCAAACTCGTCGCCCGGTTTGGCCTCATAAGTTATGTCCTCAATCCACGAGATTGCCTTTTTCATTCCTTCGGCGCTGTCTGAAGTTATGAACACTGAACCGTCGTCTTCAATGTCAATTTGCACTCCGGTTTTGTCTATAATCTCATTTATCATCTTGCCTTGCGGACCGATGACGGTTCTTATTTTTTCGGGGTTGATTTTAATAATTTGGACTCTAGGTGCAAAAGACGAGAGTTCTTTTCTTGGCTCGGATATAGCCTTGGCCATGTGATCCAGTATTTCCAGTCGGGCTTTTTTGGTTTGCTCAAGCGCTTTTTCCAGTATCTCCGGCGTGATGCCTTCAACCTTCACATCCATTTGCATGGCAGTAATACCATCTCTGGTGCCGGCAACTTTTAAGTCCATATCGCCATGGTGGTCTTCCGGGCCTTGTATGTCGGTCAGGACTTTAAATTTCTCGCCTTTTTCATCAAACATTAATCCCATGGCAATTCCAGCCGCCGGGGTTTTAATCGGCACGCCACCGTCCATCAAAGCCAAAGAGGCGCCGCAAACCGAAGCCATAGAAGATGAACCATTGGATGACAAGATTTCTGAAACAACCCGGATTGTGTAGGGAAAGTCTTCTTTTGTCGGAATAATCGGTTCCAGAGCTCTTTCAGCTAAAGCGCCGTGACCAATTTCTCTACGGCCGGCTCCACCCATTCTGCCGACTTCACCGACACTAAAAGGCGGGAAAACATAGTGGTGCATAAAACGCTTTTTGGTCAGTTCAATTTCCATAGTCTCAATCCACTGCTCCATACCTGGTGCGGCCAGAGTCAAAGAGGAGAGAGCTTGGGTGGTGCCTCTGTTGAAAAGGCCCGTGCCATGAGAGTGGGGGAGTATGCCAATTTCGGCACTAATGTTTCTTAACTCATCAATCCTTCTGCCGTCAGGTCTTTTTTCTGATTCCAAAATGTTCTTATGGACAATCCGATTAATTTCTTCTTCAAAAATTATGTTTGCTTCTTCCAGTTTGCTTTGCAGTTCCGGATGTTCCTTAAATTCTGTCTTGATATATTCAGCAAGTTCATCCTGCGTTCGGTGCAGGCCTTCCACATATTCTTGCTTGTGCGGTGTGTAAAGAACCTTTTCAAGTTTTGGTGTAACGAAATCGCTGACTAATCTTCTCAAAGCCTCATCGTGGCTGAAAATATCAAGTTTTTTCTTTTCAACTTTAAAATCACCGGCAATTTTTTGCTGTAATTTGGTTAGTTTTTGGATTTCTTTGAAACCATGATTTATCGCTTCAGCAATATCTTTTTCCGATACAATTTTACCGCCGGCTTCAATCATATTTATTTTGTTGGCGGTTCCGGCGACAATTATGTCAAAATCGCTTTGAGTACGCTCGGCGTATGTCGGGTTTATGACCAGTTTGCCGTCAATCCTGCCGACACGTACGCCAGCTACCGGTCCAGCAAAAGGAATATCAGAAATCATTAAAGCCAAAGAGGCGCCAAAAAGCGCTACGATGTCCGGGTCGTTGACTCCGTCAAAAGTTAGAACGGTTGGTACGACCTGAACTTCATTTCTGACATTGTGGTCAAATCTTGGCCTGATTGAGCGGTCAATTACCCGGCTGGTGAGGATGGCCTCTTCGGATGGTCGCGTTTCGCGCTTAATCCACTTTGAGCCTTTAATTTTGCCGGCGGCGTAGTACTTCTCTTCGTAGTCAACGGATAACGGAAAATAGTCACCTTTTTTTGGGTGAGCCGACATGGTAGCCGTCACCAAGACAGTAGAGTCGCCGTATTGAACACGACAAGAACCATTGGCCTGTCCGGCTAAACGGCCAATTTCAACAAAGAGTTTCTTGCCCGCAAACTCTTCGGAATATGTTTTAATATCCACAGATTTTAAGACAAATAAACGAGAGGAGAGTAGCTAAGATTCAGACCAAAAAGCTGGAACTTGCTCTTTGGCCTAAGCCCTGCATCACTGGCTCCTCAACCCCATTGTTTTATTTGTTAAGTTATTATTTCATTTACCCTACCACATTACTCAATAAATTTAAAGGTGGAGTTAGGGCTGAAAGAGAGATTCTGGTAGCATTTTCACAGTTTTGACAGTGGGGAATTGAAGAGCAGTCTTTTCAACTTGCCAGCGCAAGAGATTTACACGACAAGAACCGCCACTGGTTTTGTTCATTGCATCATTAAATTCTAGTGTCAGAACACCGCCGCTTCTTAAAACAGCACTTTTCAAACTGAACCCTTCCAATGGAAATTCTGTGGTAAAACCTAAGTCCTTCTCACTGTTAGTAATTTTACCTTGAGTCAGAAGATTGATTGTGTCTCGCACGGGTGTTTCTGTTACGGGAATTTCACGTTCCACCGGTAATATTGCCGACTCCAAGCACTGGATGGTCGAGTCGCTTTTCTGGTTGTAATAGAAAAGAGTAACTTTTTGTTTGGCTACACCAGAAAGATCAAATTTTACTGGTAAGCGATATTTCCTGTCCAACTCGCGCATATCGCTTGGGTTCTCACTATGGAATAACAAATAACCTGTCTCGGTTTTAACCTTTTTGATAGTTTCTTTGTCGCCCAGCATAACGGAAAATTCGGTTGGAAACTGCATCCAGTTTTCTGTCATGGCGGTGAGAGGAATGGCATTGAGAATCTTTTCATCATAAGCATTGTAAAGTTCGACAGTTCCTACTTGTCCCTCAAAGGCGCCCCAGTGATTATCACCTGTCACCGAGCCTTTTACATTCAATGGAAAACTAACCTCGCCATTGATTAGTGGGGTGTTCACGACCAATCCGACAGACTCTGGTGTCGGAGTAGGAGTCGGTGTAGCCGAAGCACTGGGCGTAGGCGATACTGATGGAGCTATCTTGACCTTGCTCAAGCCCCACCAACCTGCAATGACTATTACTAAAACCACCAATAGTGGCCAAATTTTATTCATATATATATATTAAATTAATACATCAAAAACTTCTTTGAGTCTTCGCCGAGGTCGGTGAAGACATCTACGGCTTCTTTGAGCTTGGCCGAGGTACTGCGACCAAAGGAGACGGCCTCTACTTTTAGGCCGCGGTTAATGCGCAGATACTCAACCATAGGGATGAAGTCGCCATCACCGGTAACAATTACCGCTACATCAATCTTGTCGGCTAAAATGACAGCATCAATAGCTATACCGACATCCCAGTCAGCCTTTTTCATGCCGCCGGGGAAAATCTGTAGGTCTTTAATTTTGATCTCGTAACCGCTTTTTTCCAGAGCTTCCAAAAAAGCCTTTTCTTCACCTGTTTCGGTTTTAATAACATAGACAAAAGCCCGGATAAGCTGACGGCCGTTTACTGCCGCTTCCAGTATTTTTTTGAAGTTGGCCTTGGCATGGTAGAGATTCTTGGCCGAGTGATACATGTTCTGGGCATCAACAAAAACGCCAACACGCTGGTGTTGGGCTGTCCCAATGTTGAGGCTTTGTTCCACTGGTCTTTTGGCTTGGTTTATTGCTCGTCCCTTGTTTCCTTTGACCATAATTTTAATAGTTGACTGTCTAACTTCCTTAGTTGAGATAACCTCGGTTTGCAACTTCGGAAATTGAGAGATTTATTTTATTCGATGCCTTAC
>DATDTF010000010.1:0-8677 GCA_036517795.1 Minisyncoccota bacterium | reverse complement strand
AATTTCAACCAGAAATATAACCTCTTTATGAGGCAAAGATTGAAGCAGGGAAAAGTCGTATCTGAACTCTAGGTCTTTTTGTCTGTAACAGCTTTCTTTCAATATGTTGCCGAGGGGAAAGGGGATACTCCATACTTTTGTTACGAAACTGCCAAAAAGCTGGTCTTTTTTGAAGTGGGCGTTGTTGTAAACTGCTCCACCGACTGTGCCGGGCAAGCCGAGAAAAGGTTCTAGGCCGGTCAACCCCAGGCTCATGGCAAATTTTACCAGCCTTTGCATTGGACATCCGGCGGCAACTTGGATAGTTACCGGGTCACCGCTGTGATAAGGAGCTGAAGGTAGCATACTGCTCGTGTCCAAGCGTAAAACTAAGCCTGACAGACCTTTATCTGAAACCAGAACATTTGATCCGCCGCCCAGCACGGTAAGCGGTATTTTCTCGTTGGTGCAGAACTTCAAGACGTTTTTCAGGGGCTGTGTGTTCCGGCTGTCGGTGTAGGCCAGGAAAGCTTCTGCTGGTCCGCCAATTCTGAAATAGGTATGCTGGCTCAAAGGTTCATCAAATTTGATGCTTGGCGCCAGTTTTAAAAGTTCTTCTTTCTGTTTTTCGGTAAGCAATTTAAACCTCTTTTTTCGCTCTGTATTGTGCTTTAAAATAACACTAAAAAATCGGGTTATCAACCCCGGTTAGTCATAGATTCTGCATTGCGGAATTCACACTAATCTTTTTTAAAAATCAGAGAGATAAAGAAAATGGCGGCACTGGCCAGAACTACCGCCGGGCCGGGTGAGAATTCAATGACTGAGGCAAAATATATTCCAACAACAGAACTGACCAAACCTATAAAAGCGCTGAAACCGGCGTAGTTTGATAAGTTACGACTCAAATTTTTAGAAGCGGCAGCCGGTATAATTACAAGAGCGCCCATAAGCAAGGTGCCGACGACTTTAATGCCTAAAGCTACGATTAAGGCGACAATCATAAGAAAAACGAAGTCGATTTTTTTGGTTTTGGTACCAACTGATTTTGCCAAGTCATCTGATATGGTGCCAAGCACGAGCTTATTATAAATCCGGTGGACAACAAAAATAGCAAATAGAGAAAGAATGACGGCAATGGCTACGTCTAAAGCAGAGGTTTCGGAAATGTCCCCAAATAAAGCCTCAAGAAGTTCGGGTTCCGGGGTAATAATCAGTCCAATGGCCAAGCTTAAGGTAAAGAAAATACCAACAAGGGTTTCTGTTGAGAGCTTGGTTTTGTTTTCTATGGTCCAAATGAAGATAATGCTAACAAACAGAGCGGCGAAAGCCCCCAGAAAGGGATTGAAATTAAAAATAATACCCAAGGCTAAACCGGGCAAGGCAACATGAGAAAGAGCGTCACCAACCAGAGACATTTTTCTTAAAACCATCAACGAACCCAAATAGCCTGACGCTAGTCCGACAAAAGCACCGACAAGGATGGAAGGTAAAAGATTTTGTTCCATATTTTAATGCTCGTGGCTGTAAAATTTAGCTTCTCCTCCGTATAATTTGCTTAAACTTGTCGGGTCTAAAACAACATGCGGTTCGCCGAAGCAGATCATTTCTTTGTTTAGACACATTACTTTGTCGGCATAGTGGTAAACAATATTGAGGTCGTGGGAAATCAGAACCAGCGAAAGTTTGTTTTGCGTCTGAAGTTTGTGCAGTAGGTTATAAATAGTTTCTTCTCCGCCTACGTCAATTCCCGAAGTCGGTTCGTCAAAAAGCAAGATGTCCGGCTTGTTGATAATTGCCCATGCAATCATAATTCTTTGAAACTGGCCACCGGATAAAGCGCCTAACTTTTTGCTTAGGATATGGTGCTGAAGATGCTCTTCGTTGCCGGTAATACCTACAGAGTTTAGAGCTTCAATTATCGCTTGTTTAGACTTTGTTTTAAAACTGAAAAAGTCATTGACGCTTATGGGGAAGTTGGCATCAATAAAAAGTTTTTGCGGTACGTAGCCGATCTTAATGTTTTTTGTCCATTCAACCTTGCCGGAGTAGGGGATAAAGTTCAAAATAGCCCTAAACAAGACTGATTTACCGGAGCCGTTTGGGCCGACAATCGCTACGGCTTCGCCCCTTTTTACCTCAAAGCTGATGTCGTGAAAGACGTTAAAATCTCCGAAAGAAACCGAAAGGTCTTTTACTTTGAGTATTTTATCATCATCCATATGCTTTAGGTTTACTTTATCAGAATTAAGCTTTTTCTAAAAGTCTGCCGTAGCCGTTCAAAAACTCTTTAGCGCTTAGAATTTTACCTCCTTCAAACTGAAGTTTTAATAATTCCACGCAACCCTTTGAACATGGAACAAAAAGCTGTTCTTTCTCTCGGTAAATTTTACCTTTTGTTAGTTGAGTTTCGGAGAGTCTTTCGTGCGTCCTGCAGTCAATAATCTTTAGTATTTTATTTTGCCAGTTAAACCAGACTCCAGGCCATTTATGGAATGCGCGGAACTGGTTGTAAATTTGTCCAGCCTCTTTGTGCCAGTCAATTTTGCCGTCTTCTTTGGAAATTAGTTTTGTGAAGGTGGCTTGCGACTCGTCCTGTGGTTGCGGCGTAATTTCTCCATTGAGATACTTGGGCAATAGTTTTAATAATAATTCGGCGCCTTTTTTTACTAAGCGCATTTTTAGGTCATAATATTTATCGTCCAATGCGATTGGTTCGTGTTCCATTCCCAGAACCGGTCCGTGGTCAATCTTTTCATCCAACACGAAGATTGTTACCCCTGTTTCGTTTTCGCCGTTTAGCAGGGCGTATTGAATAGGCGACGGGCCGCGATATTTGGGTAACAGCGAGCCATGGATGTTGAGTAGGCCAAACTTTGATAAGCGCAAAAAACGTTCAGGAATAATTTTTCCATAATCTACCACAATTCCAACTGTGGACTGTTTGGCAACTTCTCCAATACGAACTAAAACAGGATCAGTTTTAAAATTTTCTGGCTGTAAAACTTCAATCCCATGGATCAAAGCTAGTTGTTTGGCTGGGGGAATAGTTTTACTGTCTGGTGCTGTTACTACAGCCGCAACGATATAGTTGGCTTGAATGAGCGCTTCCAGTACTGGTGTGGCAAAATCTGAAGTGCCAAAGAAAATTATTTTGGTTTTTGGTTTCAAGTTTTCAGTTTGCGAGGCTCAATTTACTTTTTAATTAAAACTCCGTTTAAATGGTCTGTCTCGTGCTGAAGCACTCTTGCCAGGAAACCCCTGGCTTTTATTTTTATTTTGTTGCCATTTTCGTCCAGGGCTTTTATTTTAATTTTTTTGGCCCTGGAGACAGGGATCCAATAATCGGGCAGGCTCAAACAGCCTTCTTCCATTTCGGTCTTGTCTTTTGAATATTCCGTGATTTCCGGATTGATAAAAGCGTCGGGTACGCTGTTTTCTTCGGCTAGTTTTTTATCAATAACAAAAATTGCCAAGTCTTGCCCGACTTGATTTGCCGCTAGTCCCACTCCTTGTGACTCAACCATCTTCTTTCTCATACCCAAAATCAGCTCCTTTATTTTCGGAGTTACCTCCTTGACTCCTTTTAACTTTTGGTGTAGTATTTTATTTGGATGTTTTATAATTTGCATAGGTTTGTGGGAGAGGAAAATGATTGAATTTTTTAATGCCTTTGTTGATTTTGAAGTATATATGTTAGTTATAGCTTGCCTTTATCTCTTGTTTAATCTCGAGAAGGGTGGTGTAAAGCGGATACTAAACTCATTTTTATTAATGTCTTTTTCGGGCTCTGCGGTTTTGTTTTTATTTTTAGTGGTCCTTAAACCATTTTATAATTAAGGCTACTTAGCTAACTTCTGTGTTCCATGTGTTTGGCACTAAGCGCAACAGTTCGTTGCGTTTTTTTATTTCTAGTTTGTTTTTTATAACAATTTCTTGCGTGCATAACCCTTTTTCTTTTAGTCCGGTATTCGGACCGATAATTTCTAATTCTTTTTCGTAATTTTTGACTCTTACTTCTTGACTCAATCTTTCTTTCATTACTTTTGCCTCTCTCTCGGACTGTCTTTGGTCTCGGTGGCGAAAAGTTAATTTAATAAATTCAGAAAACGGCGGATAATTAAAATCTTTTCGAGCCTCAAGTTCTTCTTCGTAAAAACTTTTAAAATCTTGACTTAAAATTGTTTTTACAACTTTTGCTTCGGAGTCATAACCTTGAATTATGGTTTTTTCTGCCATTTGAGACAGGATAAAAACAGTTCTCAAAGCCTCTTCTTCTGTTCTAAAATCAACAAAGTTAAGCAAAGATTCCAAGTTTAATATACCGACTAAATTGGCTTTTAGCAAGCGCTGATAACTCAATATTTTTTGGGTTGCTAACAGGATTACCGGAGTTGAGTCTTTAAACTGGTTTATAATATTTTCTTCTTCTTTTGGTGGCGTGTCGCCGCTTAATACTAAAATTTTTGGCGGAGTGATGTTTCTGTCTTTAAAAAACTTTATTAACTTTTCTTCTGCTTTCTCTATGCCCAAACCTTTATATTCTAAAACTGATTTATTACAGTTGGGGCAGACGTTTAATATTGGTTGTATGTTTTGGCAGTGATGGCATCTTAAGCCAGTTTCCTTTTTGTGGACCACCAAAACGTGTTCGCACTTTGGACAGCGGTGAATGTAGCCGCAATTTTGGCACAGAAGATATGGAGCATAGCCTTTGCGTGGCACGAATATTATTACTTTATTTTTCTTTTCAACAGCCGATCTTATCTGTTCCTTTAGCTCGGTGCTAAGAGCTGAAAAGTTGCCGTCTTTTATTTCGCTAACCATATTGGCGAAAGATGTGTCGGTCTTGGCTTTCTTGGGCAACGTCTTTTCTCCAAACTCAAAATATGTTTCCACTTTAGGCAAAGAGTCATTAATTATGATTTTAGCCTCATATTCTTTGGCGACACGACGAGCTAAAATTCCGGTGTCATACTTAGGGGTATAATCGGAGTGGTAGGCTATATTCGACTCATCTTCCACCACAATTTCTTTGAGGTTGAGAAAGGGAAGAAACAGGGCAACTCGGGTGCCGACTATTGTTTTTATTTCTCCACTTTGAACTTTTTGCCAGATGTCAAAATATTCTTTGCTGGAAGTGCTGCCGGAAAGAAAAACGGGGTTTTCTTTAGAATGTTTTTCTAAAAAGTATTCCGCCATTATTTTTTCTGGAATTAAAATGAGTTTTTGTGAGTGCAAAAAAACTTCTAAGTACGGCTCTTTTTTGCGATGGACTCGTCGCCCTCGAACTGCAAAAGAGTCGTACTTATTCGTTTTTTTGCTCCAAAAAGGTGGCAGTATGGCTTTTACACAAAGTCCCAAAGGTGCAAAATATTTTGCCGAAAGCCACAAAGCGATATTTAGCTGATGTTGGTTGAGAATCGGCTGTCCTTTTAGAACCTTGTCTATCGGCTTCAACTCAAAATCAGCTTCTTTTTTAAGCCTAATTTTTAACTCCGCCAGTCCTTTGGAAGCCAGCACTATTGCTTTTACCTTTTTCTTTCTTATTTCCACCTCAACAAGGCTGCCGGCTGGCAGTCTTTCTTCGCAAAAATAGCTTAAAATCTGGTCCTGGTTGCGGGGAATTGCTATAAGCGGAACAACATCTAGGATATACATGAGCTTGGTTCTATAATATCATATTTTTTATGGTATAATCTCTATTATGACCAAAGTTAAAAAACTTGAAATTAGGGTCCGGATAGCCCCTTCGCCGACGGGGAATCTGCATATCGGTACTGCCCGAACGGCACTTTTCAACTGGCTTTTCGCCAAACATCATACCGGCCAGTTTATTTTACGGATTGAGGATACCGACTTAGAGAGATCTGATTCCGGGTTTGAGAAAAATATCTTGAAAGGCCTTGAATGGCTGGGCTTGAAGTGGGACGAATTTTATAGGCAAAGCGAGCGTTTAGACCGGTACGAAAAACATCTGAAAAAACTTTTGGAAGAAAAGAAGGCTTTTTGGTGTTATCACACAAAAGAAGAATTAGAGAAAGAAAAAGAAGAACAAACTCAAAAAAAAGAAGCACCGAGGCACATTTGTGAACACAAATACGTGAATCATGAATCAGGAATTATGAATCAAGGGGCGGGGATAATCAGATTAAAAGTAGATGAGAACTCCAACAGAATTATTCATTTTGAGGATATTGTCAGAGGTCATATAGAATTTGAGCAAAGGGTGATAGGGGACTTAAGTCTGGCAAAAGATTTGCGCACGCCTCTTTATAATTTTGCGGTTGTTGTGGATGATTACGAAATGAAAATCAGCCATGTAATCCGCGGGGAGGATCACATTACCAATACACCGAAGCAAATTTTGATTGCCGAGGCTTTGGGAGCGGTTCTGCCGTGTTTTGTTCACTTGCCGTTGATATTGGGGGAAGACCGTTCCAAACTTTCCAAAAGGCACGGGGCTGTCAATTTTGACGACTATATTGAGGCCGGTTATCTGCCTGAAGCCATGGTTAACTTTCTGGCTTTGCTTGGTTGGAGTTCTGACAACAATGCCGAAATCTTGACCAAAAACGAAATTATTGAACAATTCAAACTGGAAAAAATACATAAGTCGGGCGCAATTTTTGATATTAAAAAACTCGATTGGATTAATTCGCAGTATATAAAACAGTTTAATGACGAAGGGCTGATGGATTTGACAATGCCTTTTGTTGAAAAAAACTTCGGCAAACAAGACAAAGACTTTGTTTTAAAACTTGCTCCGGTTTTCAGAGAAAGGCTTGAATATTTGAACCAAGTCAAAGAGTTTAAATATTTTTTTAGCGAGCCGGATTACGAGGCAGACATACTGATATGGAAGAAATCAGACAGAGAGAAAACCCGTAAAGCTTTGGAGCGGGTCTTAGAAGTTTTGAGCAGTAATGCCGAGTGGGAAGTTTTTGACGAAAAGTATATCCGTTCTGAACTAGATAAATTATCCGAAAAGGAATTCGGTGGCGATAGGGGAGCGGTCTATTGGCCGTTGAGAGTGGCTTTAAGCGGGGAAAAGTTTTCTCCCGATCCGGTGCAAATTGCTAGAGTCATTGGCAAAGAAAAAACCTTAAATAGAATTAGGAATGCCGTTAAAAAAATACAGTAAATATTTTTTAGTTTTTTTTATTTTGTTTTTCGCCTTTTCTGTTAACGCCGCCGAAGACGTCAACCAGAAAATTTTGGATTTAAGAAAACAGGTTGAAGAGCTGGAGAAAAAATCGGAAGAATACCGAAATGCGGTAAACAGCAAGCAAAAAGAAGCTCAAAGTCTCAAAAGGGAGATTGACATATTGAATAACCAGATATACAAACTTGAGACCCAAATCAAAATTACCGGCAACAAAATTACTGTTGCCCGTTTAAGCATTACCGATTTACGGGATAAGATTTTTGACCGGCAGGAAGCTATAAGCGAAAAAAAAGAAGTCATAGCTTCTCTCATCAATCTTTTCTACAAAAAAGACCAGGAAGATATCGTTGACATTGTGGTAAAGAATAAACATCTTTCCGATTTCATTGACCAGATTAAACAGGCCGACAACTTGAATAAAAGTTTGCTGGCCACTGTGACTGTTTTGAAAAACGAAAAGGAAGCTTTGGAGGGTGAGAAAAACGAATTGGAGACACAGAAACAAGAGCTGGAAAGTTTAAATAACACCCAGAAGAACAAGCAGAATTCTTTGGATTTGACCAAGGACAGCAAAGACAGCTTGTTGGTAAGGACCAAGGGGCAGGAGGCGGCTTATCAGAAATTGCTGGAAGAGACAGAGATAAAAAAAGAAAAGTTTTTTGCTGAATTGAAAAATTTTGAAGCCCAAGCCTTGCAGACAGGCGCTTTTATAGTTCATGTAACCGCCGACTCCGTCCCAAAGAAAGGTTCTAAAATTTTTAAGTGGCCGGAAGATGATTACAGGCTAACCCAAGGCTATGGCTGTACCGCTTATGCCCGGTGCAACAGGGCCAGGGGTCCTTATGGCGGGGCGCCCCACAATGGTCTAGACATAGCCGGAGGCTATGGCACGGCTATCCGGCCGGTTGCCGGCGGCGCTATTTTGGCCAGCGGTTTTAATAACGGATTCGGCAATTGGGTGGCGGTTAGACATGACGGGGGACTGGTCAGTGTTTATGCTCACATGCGTTCGCCTTCCGGTTTGACTAATGCTACGACCGTGACGACCAATGACATAATCGGTTACGAAGGCTCTACGGGAAATGCGACGGGTTCACATTTACACCTAAGTGTTTACAAGGACTTCTTCACTTATATCAACGAAAAAAACGGGCAATTGTATTTCAACTACTTTGATGGCTCTTTGAACCCTCTTGACTATTTGTAGGGTATTTGTTACGATTGGATTAGTTTGTTATTTAAAAAAAGAAGGAAATTAAATGTTTTCAAAAATAATGGATCATGTCTGGGTTATGTCTGGTAATCATTCTTTTTTGGGATTTAAGGTGCCGGTAAGAATTGATAATCCTTTTTATGGAGCAGAATTTGTTTTGAAAAATTTGGTTGAGTTTGAAAAGCAGTGCCCAAACATTAGAGTTACTAACTGGAAGCCGGAAACCCATATGGTTAAAGTGCCAGCGCCTAGTTCGTTTGAGATGCACAATAAAGCATTTCCACATTGCTTTGGCATCTGGATTGACCATGAGCCAA
>DATDTF010000009.1:0-6208 GCA_036517795.1 Minisyncoccota bacterium | reverse complement strand
TATTTCCGCCAAAACATCCATAGTGCCGGAATATTGATGCCTATTGCTTATCAGCCTTTCTTCAATAAGCTTGGCCTCAACCTTGTTGCCATTTAAAAAATTGAAAAAAGCCGCAATGACAGGCTCGATAGTCTCTGGTACAGCCGGGCTCTCACCTCGTAATATAGCTTCAACCGTATCATGCGTAAGAGTGCCTTCTTCAGCGGATTTAGTTTTTACAGCCTCACCCGCCTCAAAACTCTCCTGCTCGGCATAAAACTTATAAAGCCCCGGTTTAGCCTTCATACCGACAATAGCCGTAACCCGAGGATACCAAAGACCATCCACACTATAACCACTGGCATTTTTAAAATCTTCAAGAGTTCGATAGAACATAGAAAGTAAGCTATTGAAGTCAGACAAGCTCTCTATCTGCCGACATTGCAAACCGAGGTTATGATTCCAGAGAAGTCTGATAATCTCTTATTATACCAAAACCTATAAAATACTTAATGTTGACATACTACAAAAAAGGTTTTAATATTCAAACCAAAGAACTTTGAAAATAGGGGACGGGAAAGTGGCAGATATTGTTACCACCCTCTTTGAAAAAGAAGCGGAATTGAGAGGCAAAGGGCATCAGTTGCCAGCCCTAGTCTTGCTAAAAAAAGACGGCACTAAAGAAAAGTACTCTTGGGAAGACTATTTATACTATCACGCATTTTCAGCAGCAACTGCTTTACAAGATTTAAATTTAGTTAACCCTTTAAAGACCGGGGAAGAAAACTTCGTTGCCATAGTACCGGTAAATTTGCCGGAATCTTTTTTTGCCCTTCTGGGAATTATTATAGCGGGAGGAGTACCCGTACCAATACACCCCATGCTTTTAAAAGAGCCTGACAAAGTTAAGGCCATCCTAGACCATTGTCAACCCAAAATCACTCTCATCAGCGAGTGTCTAGCGGGTGAATACAAAGAAAACGGCCACACCACAATAACAGTTGAACAGCTACTGACACTAGGAAAAAGAGTGTATAAAAACAAAAGCGTAAAAAGGCTTTACCATAATGATAAAATCCGCAATCCTAACCGCCTGTTGATAATGCCCTACACTTCCGGCACCACCGGCGGGCCGAAGGGGGTGATGCTATCGCATGAAAACATCCTAGACAGAACCAAAGCCGTAATAAAAGCTCTGCAAATTGGTCCTGAAGACAGAGTCTTGTCCTATCTTACATTAGGGCATATTTCAGAACTCGTTGCTTCTTTTTTCGGCCAACTGGTCGGGGGCTATACCATTTATTTCACCGACTACTCGACCGACCGAGAAAAACTGAAAGAAAATTTCACCTCCGTACTCAAGAGAGTAAGACCAACCGCTTTTTTGGGTGTGCCTAAGGTTTGGATTAACATTGAGACAGGAGTCAAAGAAAAAATAAAACTTGCCGGTAAGTTAGCTGGGTTAACTCCAATTTGTTTTATCAAAAACAAAATTAGACAAGAACTCGGTCTTGATCACACAAGAGTTGCAATTAGCGCCGGATCCGAAATAAGCCGCCATGAAATTAATTTTTTCCGAAAACTTGGTCTGAACATAGTAGACATTTATGGTCAGACAGAAACAGCCGGACCACTCCTCTTGAACGGTTCGGTTATAGGAAACACTAATCAAGTTTCTCTGGACCCCTTCAACCAAGAAGTTCTAGTGGCTGGAAAAGCGGTTATGCTCGGATACTACAAAAACCCCGAAGCCAACGAAAAGCATTTTGAAGAAAAAATATACCAAACTCATCCACCCACCGGAGAACCTCTGCGAGAACGGCTCTATCACACCGGAGACACTGGAAGGTTCAATTTTTCAAACAAAACCATATCTGTTACCGGAAGAATGGGTGAGGGCTACAAAACGGCACAAGGAGAATATATAACCGAGGAAAGCATACAGAGACTTGAGCAAGAGGTTAAGGATCAAATAAGGGATATCGACCCCCAAGCAGAGGTTGTCATATATGGAAAAGGTAAACCATATCAGGTTGCTCTCATTTTTTTAAACAACAGACCTTCTGATAAAAAAGAGCTCGCTAAACTTCACGAAACCTTAAAGACTAAAACCGGGGCGATAGGGAAGGGGTTGCTCAAAATCGGCAGCATAGCGATTTTAAACAGCCAGACGGATTTGATTTTAACTCCAACTCTTAAGCCAAGGAAAAAAGAAATCCTAGAAAGATTTCAGAAGTTAATTGATGAACTATAGACTCCTGACCAAAGGAGTTTTTTGTTATTGAAAAACAAGGGGAGTAGGGTTATACCCAGTCGCACAATGTAGGTTGTGCGACTGAACGATGAGTGACGAAGTACTGAGGCCAGCAGACCAAATATGCGACCGACGTGGTAATCTGCTCACTTAGTATTCAGTTAGAAAGTATAAGGTTCAAAATTAACTTTAAAATACCTATTGTAGTAGCCAGCGTTGTAATTACAATCTTTATAAAAAGAATCGCAACCGCTTTTATACTGCCCGATATGTCACCAGCCGAAAAACTCTTGATATTGATGAAATCATCAAAACTTAAGCCTGTACCGCCGGGAACAAGCTGATTGAGACCGGAACCAAAACCCTCGTTGAACTTAAAAGAAGAGAAGGAAAAAAGACCCGGACCAAGAAAAGACCTTATCAACTCATTCACCGAAGTACTTAGCTTTCTGGCTTGATCTAAACCAAGGTTTGAATAGTCGCCGGTAGTACCATCAATAGGGTAGCCCCAAGCCGGAATCGCAGAAGCAACGAAGATTAATAAAACAAAGACTAGATAAAAAACTTTAAAATTATAATTTGTGAATTTGTCGTTATAATGTTTCAAGTCCAACATCCCCTCCTTCCATATTATTACTTGACAACTTTATTAATGTTATGTCAAGTGAGTTATCCACAGGTTATATTTAATAACATGACTCCCCTACTCCGTCAAGGTGGCGTTACTTTAAGAGATCGTCAAACTTCTCCAGTTTAGATAACCTCGGTTTTCAACATCGGAAGTCAAGAGGTTTTCTTATTCTATGCGTTTGTTTCTTCAGTCGTTTTTTGTAAATACTGCCACATCCTCTGACATCAGTGATAAGGCTTTTGATAAAGGCAGGATTGAGTACATATACCTGAAGTCAACCAGTTCTCTCAAAACCCAGCCCCAAAAACCTGAAACAGTAAAATTCTTACCCAAACGCGCCACAGCAAACTTACCACCTACTGGAGCTATCCAGACACCATAGAATGGCTTGTATTCTTCCGGTTTTTTATTTCTTAAAACTCTTAAAATGTTTTCCGCAATAATTTTTCCTTGGTCAACCGCCACATAAGCCAAAGCTGGAACGGGCTTGTTTGTAGATGGATCCAGCAAAATGATACTGTCCCCCACTCCAAAAACTTCAGGCCTGTCTGACGACTGCATAAATTCATTTACAGTCATTTTTCCCCTTTCATCCAACTTTAAGCCTGAAATATTTTTTAAAAATGTGGAAGCTCGTATGCCAGCGGTCCAGATTATAAAATCAGCGTTCAACTTCGGACCCCCTTTAATCTGAACAAAATCAGGGCCAACCTCTTCAATCGGAGAGCTCTCTAGGACCTCAACCCCCAAACTTTCTAACCTCTCCCGAATTATCATCCTCTCTTTGTCATAAACCATGGGCAGTATTTTAGGCGCCGCTTCAACCAGTTTAATTTCTGTACACTTGCCTTTTAATCTACAGACGTCTTCTATGTTCTTGGTGCAACAGGCCAACTCACTGGCCAACTCTATACCATTAAATCCGGCGCCGACAATAACAAACCTAACAGGCAAAGAACGTTTTCCTTCTTGGGCTTCTTTATACCTTTCATTTATCCTCCGATTAAGAAAAATGGCTTCTTCAATACTTTTAAATTTGTAAGCATACTCAACCGCCCCAACTGTGCCAAAAGTTTCCGTCTCCGCCCCCAAAGCCAAAACCAGATAATCGTATTTGAATATCTTACCGCCCTGCGACTGAACTTCTTTTTTATCCAAATCCACACTAACCACTTCTGCCTGGACAAAATTTACCTTTGTATCTTCAAAAATATCAGCAAAAGGAATTGCAATAGTTTTTTTAAGCCTTGTCTCCTCTTTGCTTAAGTCCAAACCGAAAGACGATGCCACCTCGTAAAGAGCCGGCAAAAAAAGGTGGTAGTTGTTTCTGTCTATAAGAGTAACCGTTGCTTCTTCGGGGGATAATTTTTTATCAAGATCTAAGGCGACTTTTACGCCACCAAATCCCCCACCGAGAATTAAGATATTAGTTATGGACATGACTACATAGTAACATAAATACAGAAATTACTTAACCCGTAAAAACTTGACTCAGTGATAAGTTACTGATATATTAAAACCCGTTCCTAAAACAAAAAGGGTGGACTCTTGATAAAAATACTTCTGTCTTTAATCCTTGTTGGCTTTATGATTATGCCCATATCTGCTCAAAAAGACGGCGATTTCCAGTTTTGGGACACCACTAGCCTGGAAGGTAAGTTATTCCAAAACGTAAAAGCTAAAGCCGAGCAAGAGCTTCGCTTTGGCAGTGGAGTTGATTATCTTTACTACCACCACACCGACCTTTCTTTTCTCTGGCAGACGAAACACAAGTGGCTTATCGTCGGTAGTGCCTACCGACAAGTGTTTGAGCTCAAAAACAGCCAATGGAAAAAAGAAAATCGCCCCTACCTCGCAATTGTTTTAAAAAGAAACATTGGCCAACTTAATATTGAGAGCCGAAACCGTCTTGAACGAAGATTTAAAGATGCTTCCAGTTGGCGATATAGAAACCAAGTTTCACTAAAGCATTCAGGTAAAAGGTTCCAACCATACGTTGCTGACGAATTTTTTATTGAGCATGGAAATTTATCCAGAAACAGACTGTCGTCAGGATTTTCTTTCACGGTCACAAAAAACATAAAGCCGGAACTTTATTATATGTGGCAAACCAGCAAAAAAGAAAATGTCTGGGTTGACTTTCACATTACCAGCATCAAGGTCAAACTAGAATTTTAGTAAAAAAACACCCGCGAAATGCGGGTTTAATATTTCCAACTCTAGTTAAGACGATCCGGCAGGCCTTTAGAACGCCAGACATCTTGATACCAAATCTCGCTCATCTTATTGTATTCAGCGGCAATCCGCCTTTTCATATTTCTGATACCGTCAGCTTCGGTAGCCAGATTGTCATAACGCTGGTTACCAGAACCAATCCCCTTGCTCTCCAGATCAGCCAACTGTGCCCTGACTTCTTTTTCTTGTCCAGAGTATTGCTCGTAGGAGTTGTACTGGCGGTGAAATTCTTCGTATGTCCAAACATGCTTATCAGCGTTAAAAACAGTTTTGTCTGCCATACGACTGGCTGTATCGCATCCACGACCAAACAAACCTAAAGCAATCAAAATAACAACAAAGATAATAACAACAAACACAGTCCCTATCGTTCTCATTTTTTCTCCTTTACCTCACAGACTTTTTTAAAGTTTCCAGTTGTGAAAGAAAAGCGGCCTTTTCCTCTTGGCTTGCTTCCACATTGATCTCAATAATTGGCTTATCAAAGTTCTTAAAAACTAAAGGCGTCTCTGAATAAAGGTAAGCCAGAAAACCTCCGATTTCCAGCAAACTACCCAATGTGGTCATCCCAATTTTGGCCGGATCGCTAGAACCCCAGACACCCATCTCATCAGGAGCTTCTCCGTAAATGTATGACCCGTAACGAAGCATGGGATAGCCGTCCTTAGGTGTAAGCCTTTTAGTGGTACTGGAAAGCTTGCCGATTATCGTCACTTGCAGCCAATTACCATCAGGCAAAATAACATAGAGATACGTCATTTTGTTTGGATCGTTAAATCTTTTTAGCCTTTCAGAAATCAGATAACGGTCAAGGGAAAAATCAATTTGTGGAGTCTCCTGCTTGGTAAGCAAAGATTCGGTATTTTGAATCTTTTGATTAAACTGGCGGTTAGCCTCAGACGTATCCCCGCACCCGTCAGCACCGATTACAAACGGTAACAAAAGTAAAAAACAAAAAATCGTGATTTTTTTATTCCTCAATTTTTCTCCTTTTTTTCAAAGAAAGCTGCTTAGTTGCAGCTCACACAACAATAGCAATACTTTGATATTTTGTCAATAGTTACACAACAGATAATTTATGGGCAAAAAAATCCGCCAACTGGCGGACC
>DATDTF010000008.1:0-2061 GCA_036517795.1 Minisyncoccota bacterium | reverse complement strand
TTGTTCCATCCCCGTCAAAACATCCTCTCAAAAAATCAAAGAAATATTTTGATGGAACTGTAATCTTACCGATAGTTTTGGATTTGTTGGAAAATAAACCAATTGAGTTTAAAAACTTATAAAATAAAACATCAGAAAACTGAACTCTGTGGGAATAGAAATTTTTATGATCGGAAACTGTCCTACCAATAAATACTTTAATTTTCAAACTAACCAAGAAATTTTCGATTTGTTCTAGGTCTTTAGATGTAAAAGTTATGTGTCTACCATTTTTTGAAAGATTACCATCAGTTGCAATAAGTCCTATACCATAAGCAAAATTTGATGACCATCTTATTTTTACCTTCCCCTTTGGTTTTGAGCCACATCGGAGATTTACCTTTGAATCCGAACACCTTAAAATTAGGTTTTATGGAAAATTTTAAACATTTTTGTTTCTTTGAAAGGAAAAGAATTGAAAGGTCTTTGAGGAGAAGAGAAAGTCGTCGGTCCATTGCGGACAAGCTTGGTCGAGGTTTGTCGAGTATATCTGATGAAATCAGAGTTAACAGTGTGAACGGAAAGTATGTGGCAGAAAAAGCCGACCACAAAGCTAGAGTTCGAAGACAGAACTCCAAAATCCAGTGTATGAAAGTGGCAATGGATCCGAATTTAAAGAAATTTGTAACCAAAAACATTCTGGAAGACCAATCACCGGAAGGTATCTCTGGCAGACTGAAAGAGGTCGAGAAAAAGGTTCAGTACGCTTCAATTAAAGCTATATACAAATTTGTCTGGAGCGTCCACGGCAGAAGAATTGAGAAGCATCTGTACTCAAAATCTGTGCACAAAAAAGGAGGTCCTAAAAGAGACACTCCGGTTTCAATCGATGGTCGGACAATGATTGATGAAAGACCCAAAAAGGTTGAAACAAGACGAGAATTCGGCCATTACGAGGGTGATTTTATCGAATCTGGCAAGGATGGCAGAGGTTCACTCCTTGTGATTGTGGAAAGAAAAACCAGGTATCCGTTTCTTCGATATCTAGAAAACCGAACGACTGAAAATGTTAATCATATGGTCAGAGAAATGCTTGGGAACAATCCAATTGAAAGTTTAACTATCGACAACGATATTTCATTTCAAAAACATCGAGAATTATCCAGCTTGATTGAAGCGGAGATATTTTTCTGTCACCCACAGTCTCCGCACGAAAAAGGCACCATTGAAAACCGAAACAAAGCGATTAGAAGATATGTCAAAAAAAGAACTGATCTTTCTACTGTTCCAAAAGAAACCTTTATCTTTGTGGAGGAGAGATTGCGAAACAAATATATGAAATGCTTGAACTTTAAAACACCAAAAGAAGCCTTCCAAAAGGAAATTGAAAAAATCGAGATGAAAAAATCCGCAGAGAGCGGTATCATTAACAACAGTATTTTATTAGCTAAAAGTGTTCGGATTGAGGGGGTTTTCTAGGCAAGGAACTACCTTTACACTGTACACCCGTAAACTTATTTTGTCAAGTAGCGAAAATACGGCTCTGATGCTATGCTTTTCCCCACTGGCCAAACTGTTAAACAGAGCCGGTATTTACAAGGAAATTCCCTTTGAAATTAACCCTCTCTGCGGGCGCATGGCTATGAGAAACTGCGCGGAGAGAAATTTCGGGCTTTTTTCATTTATGCAACCAACAACAATAGCGACAAAAACCGCGGGAGAAACGGTGACGAAAGTAGAAGTAAAAACAAAGAAAACAAAAATCGCCCCAGCCGAGCCGAAGACAGTCATGGGAAAAAAGCTGGCCGATTCGGCCACTCCGCCGAATATTGGCGATTTGATTGAGGGCTCTGTCATCGCCATAGACAAAAAGGGTCTTTTTATAGACCTGCCGCCTTTCGGCACGGGTATCATATACGGCCGGGAATACATTTTGGCGCGCGACGTTATAAAGAAAATAAATATAGGAGACAAAGTTTCGGCAAAAATCGTTGATCCGAAGAATGCTGACGGCTATATAGAACTGTCTCTCAAAGAAGCTCGCCAAGCTCTCATCTGGACGGAGGCCGAACAAGCCATTAT
>DATDTF010000007.1:0-3469 GCA_036517795.1 Minisyncoccota bacterium | reverse complement strand
CATTATACCAAAACTTTGAAAAAATAGGCAAAAGTTGTAGAATTATCAAAATCTCGCTACGGCGAGCACAGGCGGGTATCGTATAGTGGCAATACGGGAGTTTTCCAAACTCTCGACAGGGGTTCGATTCCCCTTACCCGCTCCAGAAAAGAAAAGCCCACTTACTGCAGTGGGCGTGCGTTCTATTTTTTAAAACCGACCGGGCTTTCATCACAATCAGAATTCTTTGAGGAGTCATTTTTGAAAAAATAATATAAAAAGAAATTATGACTTTCCTGCATTAGTCCCGCCATAGACCATTCCATTGCGGTAGTTTTCTGTTCTACTATTCTTTCTTGGTTTCCTAACCGTTCAACATAAAACTCTTCTTTTCCGTCTTTTGTAAGGATAATAAAGTAACGATTTTTAGAAACTGGGTCTACACGAACTATCTCTTCATCTTTTTTACCCTTAAACCTTGTAAATGAAGTACGACTGGAATCACACATTCCTATTGCAATAAGTCGTGCTTCTTTTTCGTAACCCTCCAGTTTTTTTAAAGGTTCCTGAGCAAATATGCTATAAGTCAAAAAAAATATCATGCAAACTATTGCAGGAATCGGTCTCACCACCTATGCACCCAACTTTGAACTTTTGCGACTCTTTGTCATCCGAAGTAATGTCCTTAGCTCACTAGTCGGCCCTTTTTTATAAATTGCTAGCAATTCTTTTCTTGTAATAATTTCTGCTTTATCGTGAACAAGGTCATTGATATGCCTACGCGTATACCAATCAACGCCAAATTCTCTTATAAATTTTCTATCGCCAGGAGAATTATTGAACGCATAAAAACCTGGCTTATTGAGAAAACTCTCGTGTCTGACCACAATACCGAGTACTCTTCCGAAAACACGGACAATATTTCCACGCCTTAGCTTTGTTTGCAAAGTAATCAGTGTCGCCACAAAAACTCCTTCACAGATAAAGAACTGACTCTTAATCTAGTTCATTTAAGTTAATTCTGCAAGTGGTTACTTTTACCTGTTCATAATCAAATTGGTGGGTCGGCTGTAAAAGTCAGGTTGCTCGGTCAGACGGTTCCTGTGTAGGTTTTTTACTTGACACACCCATTTATATCTGCTAATCTATTTAAAGCATATTAAAAAAGGAGGTTTTAAAAATGAAAGACCTTGGCAAGGCTATTGCCACTTTTGCTATTTGGGGCGGCGTCGCCGTCCTTTCTTACCTTTTTAACTCATTTGGTATTCTAAACGGATTTGGTCCTGTACTGATGGTTTTTGTAGCGTTTATTAACTTCGGAATATATGTGGTCATTCATTCTTTGAAATTCAGTGACAGTGATTGGTCGTCTAAGAATCATTTGAATTCCCCCTTTTTTAAATATCTGACAGTAAGATAACAACTGCCAATCTTTGTGTCAACATTTAATTTTTTGTTTTATTCAAAAGTTTGTGCTATAATTTTGTGTTCATTAAAATCTACCAAGCAGAGGGTTTAAGTGGCAAAAAACAAAGACTTCGGGCTGATATTTTGGATACACCTTTTTGTTCTTTTTTTGATGTACTCTTCCCCTTTCTTGTTTTCGTGGCAACTTATTCTGATTGGCGTTGTTCTTTATTTTTTCCAACTGCTTGTTTTTGGCGGCTGTGTTTTGACAATAAAAGAACTGGGATCGGAGAGAAAAGAGGGCTTTAACGCACATTATCTCCGCAAGCTTGGGTTTAAAGTCAACGAAACCAAACTTAAAATTTTTTTGAGTCTTGTTCCTTGGTTTATTTTGTTTGTTGCTGTTGTCTGGCAGGTTATTCTTAAACATACTCCGTTTATTGAGGGAATTTAAAAACGAAGCAAAAGCTTCGTTTTATTTTTTCTCCTTTTCGATTTTTTCATGATATAAATTCAGGGCCTTGCTCATGGCTCTATAGCCCATCTCCATTCCCTTTTGCATATCCCCTTTTTTAAATTTGCCGATAAATATGTCGGGCAGTTTTTCGTCGGACACGACAGGTATGAGCATTGTTTTTTTTCTGCCGTGGAAAGTGAATTTTTTCATTTCTCTTTCAACTTTCTCCCTTAGCAGGCTTTTTTCGTCCATTTTGTCCAGAAGTCTCTGTATGTTTTCCGCAACTTCAAGATTTTGGTTTGTTTCCTGATGTCCTTCAACCGTCTTTCTTGTGCTTTCGTTTATGGTTATATCCAGCGCTCGCGCAAGCTCTTCAATCCAGGTTCCAGGCGGAGCCACTTTTTCGTGAAAGGGAGTCTGTAAGAATGCAAATATGACGTCGCATTCGGCGGCTACTGCTCTGTGAAGCGGAACGTTAATTCGTAAGGCGGCGTCGTCCAGAACCAGCCCGCCCATTTTCTGGGTTGGAAAGTGGGCCGGAACACTGGCTGATGCGAGAATAGATTTTATCAGCCATTCATCCCGGTTCTCCAGATTCCTATGTTCCGGCAGATAGTTGGTAAACATCCATTCACCGGCAGTTACCAAATCTATTGCGGGTATTTCCAACTGGATTTTGTTCGGGCTGTTTTCTCCCGATTTCCAAAAATATTCAGGTTTAAGAGTGCTTTTAATAAGGTTATAGAGCGGCTTGTTGGAGAAAAGAGACGGTCTGTGTAAAAGCTCGTAAGCTAAAACTGCTTTTGTGCCAAGGGACAGGGCGCTTTTCCCGCCTTTGATAATCATTTTTTCGGCTTTTGTGGTTCCTTCAGGCAAAAAAGGCAAAAGAAGGTCCTCAACGATAGTAAGTATTCCAGCGCTTTCCATCAAAAGGTGAAATTCAAATATCTGGTCTTTGGTGAGATTTCTGATTATATTTCCCACAGTCTCAATGTTTTTTGAGTGCCATGGGCTGAAGCAAGAAACCGTAGCTATGGCTCCCGCGGAAGAACCGATGGCAAACTCGGGCCGGCCGACGTTGCCGTTATCTTCCTCTTCCTTGTATCGGTACAGGGATCCAATATGGGCTGACAGCCTTTTAAATCCTCCGCTAAGGACAAAGCCTATTTTGTGGTTTGGCATAAGCTTCTCTTTGATTTTCAAGCATCTGGTTTCAATATGCTACTCTAGAGGCATAAAGTCAAAGCCCGCGCCATTAGCGCGGGCTTTGAGAATAGTATTCCGGATCCGAAACACTAAATTTACTGAACGGCTTCTTTCAGAACCTTACTGGCTCTGAATTTGGGAGCCTTGGAGGCTTTGATATGAACGGTTTCTCCAGTTTTAGGATTGCGACCTTCTCTGGCTTTCCTGTCGGCTACTCTGAAAATACCGAAACCAGCAATGTTCACTTTGTCTCCTCCTTTGATTGCGCTGGTGATTTCGTCAAACAAGAAATCCAACATCTCCATCCCTTGTTTTTTTGAAATTTCGAACTTTCCAGCTAACTTTTCAGCTAATTGATTTTTCTTAACCATAAAAAGTTTGGTGTTATTTTAAATACGAACTTTTTGTTTCCGACTGTCG
>DATDTF010000006.1:0-3773 GCA_036517795.1 Minisyncoccota bacterium | reverse complement strand
GTCACATACTTTCCGTGCGAATATTCTAAGGCTTTTTCCTGCCCGCCCCACATCCCGTAGTTCTTTTCGGCCTCAACCAGATTAAGTTCCGGATAGTCTTTTTTGATAATTTCCTTTGTTTTGTCGGTTGAGCCATTGTCTAAAATGTTAATTTCCAGATTATCGTAAGTCTGTTTTTTTAAAGAGTTTAAACAGTGACGGATATATTTTTCCCCGTTTAGAACCACAAGATTTATTGTTACCAGTGGGCTTGACATAAAACACGTTTTGTAATAGGATATTTTATTGGAACTTTTGAAAATAAGGAAAAAGAAATGCCTAGTATAAAAAGGAACTTGACGAATGCACAGTTTTTAGCCGCCTTGGCCGAAGTCGGCTCTTGGGTCGGCGGTATTCCTTTTGTTTTTGACCCAAAATCAGAAAGCGGAAGTAGATTTCTGGAAAGGCTTAGACTTATGGGGTTGTCCGCAAGTCCGGAAGAAATTATGGAAGCAATTCCGAAGTTCTTTAAAGAAAGGGAAAAATGGGGTATTTCTCTTGTCAGGTTCGACAAGCTGGTTGGTGGACGGTTTGAGGTTGGCTTGAATCCTGACGAGGTGGCCATAGACTTTTCCGCTTTGGCCTCAAAGAAGTCAATTTTTTAAATTCCTGACCGCCAATTAGCGCCTTCAACTTTTGAAGGCTTTTTTAATGCCAAAATTATGGCTGAATTTACGGCAAATATTAAAAATGCCCGTTCGTCAAAAAGCGCGGCATCGGTTAAAGAATAGAACAAAACCCAAATTGTGTAAAGAACAAAAGAAGCGCTGTAGATTTTGTTAAAGGTATTAGTACTGCTCCAAAAAACAGTCAGCCCGCCCTTTAATATTAATAAAAGAATGCCCAAAGTGGCCAATAAGCCCAAGATCCCTATTTCGGCCGCTATTGTAAGATACAAGTTGTGAGCTGAAGAGCCGGCTTTGGCATATTCAGTTTCCTGCGACAAAACAACGGGGAAGTTGCCTATTCCCACCCCCAGCAAAGGTCTTTTGATGATTGAAGCAATGGAAGCTTTCCATATGGCTATACGGCCGTTGTTTGATGTTTCTTCCAGATCCAATATTGAGCGTATTCGTTTAGTCAAGATTTCACTGCCGGTTTTTTTGATTTGGAACTGGTCTGAACCAAAAATTGGATAGGCTGTGGGGAAAAGCATTATGAACAAAATAAAAAACAGAGAGAGGTACTTAAGAATATTTTTGTCCGATATGTTTCTGGAAAGTTTTAGCAAAAAAGGCAGTGTTACTATCGGTCCGAGAACCGCCAGCCAGATTCCTCTGGTTCCGCTCAATATGGTTAGTAGGAAAAAAATCGGTATTAAAATAACCAGCAAGGAGGCCCTGGTCTTAACCAGCTTTTTGAGTCTGGAAACCTGTCCGGTTTGAAAAATCTTTGTGATGGAAAAGGCCATAAGAGCGGGTATCGCCAGAAGCATGAATATTGGAAAAGAATGCGAGTCGGGCAGAGTTGAAAAAATCCGCAAAGAAAGCTGGGGGCCGAAATAAGCAAACCAAGTGTTTGCTTCTTGGGCCGTTTGCGACCAGACAGAGCCATAAAATCCCAATTGGACAGAACCGGCCCAAAAGTCCATGAACTCATAAATTGAGACCAAGTAAGCGCTGGCCAGTTGTGCAACTGCGGCAATGGCGACGATGATTCCCGAAAGTAAAATATTTTTAACTAAATTTCTGGCTATTTCCGGCTTTTTCCAAACGAGGTCGTGAACGACAAAACCAATGAGGCTTAGATTTGTAAAATATATTATTCTCTTTATTCCGCCGATTAAATCGTCGGCGACTATTAGGGAGAATAAAGAAAACACTAAAATGACAAGGGTAAAAAAAGACAGCCGGTACTCCTGAAAATTGAGGTTAGAGGCTATCTTCCTGTAGGATGTTTTTATTTGAGTCAATTTTTTTTCAGCAAAAAACCACTTTAAAAAAATAAGACCCGAGGCGATTCGCCAGATATTAAAAGAATCAAAGTACGGTGTTAAGGGAATTGCCACGAAAACCGGCACGGATCGGACAAAAAAAGCGGTTGCTGTTTCCAAATCAGCCCACAAAACAAAAAGACCGATCAAAATGGCAAGACCTAAAATGGTGCTTCTGGGAATTACTCCGAAAGCAACTAAAAAAACGACCACTATCTCAATCAAAAAAATTGTGTTTACGGGTTTTTTTAATGTGTTAAACATAATTCTCTAAAAATTTGGAGGAGTTTTTCTGTGTGTTTTGACCAGTCAAATTTTGATACTATGCGCTGGCTGTTTTGGATAATTCTTTCTGTCTTCTCTCTGTTGCTTAGCGCCTGCTCAATGGCTAAGGCTATTTGCCGGGGGTTGATTTCGTCTTGAACATAAAAAGCATTGCCTTCGTAAATCTCTTTGTTCAACTCATTGTCTTTTACAAGAGGCGGAGTGCCTAAGGCTAGAGCTTCAAGCGGAGGCAAGCCCATAGCTTCCGAAGTGGAAATGTAAATGAATAGTTTAGCTCCGGCAACTAAAGATCTCAAGTCTTCATCTTTTTCTATATAATCATAATGCATAACTCGTTCACCGCCTAATCTTTGATTCGTTTCTCTGACAAGACTATTTAGAATTGGTGGATTGTATTTGTCTTGGCCAACCAACACTAGTTTGAGATCAGGAAACTTAGGCGCAATTATTTCAAAAGCTTGAATTGTTTCTTTGGCTCTCCTGCGTGGAAAAGCCTGGCCGGTATAAAGAAGATAGGTTGTGCTCGGTGATTTGTGTTCGGTGAATGATCTTTTTTGATCAATGCCTAGATAGTTGACGACAATTCTTTCTGGCTTGATTTTGAAAATCTGGGAGACTTCTTTTTTGGCAGTTTCAGTGAAGGTGGTGATTTTTGTCGCTCTTCTGGCGGCCCAGTTGCTGAAGAGCATATAACCGAGCCGGTATCTTAGCGGCAAGTTGCCCGTTTTGTATTCATAGTAAATGTCGTTGGTTAAAACTACCAAAGACCTGCCTAAAAAAAATGCCGGCAACATAAATCCTGGAAAAAAAGTGGCGTTAATCTTGTCGCGCAGGCAAGCCAGAGGCAAAAGAATGTGAAAGAATATATTGTAAGAAGGCCGAAGAAGCGGAAGTTTTAGAACCTTTTTAATGAATATCGGGTTGTTAAGATGTGGGTCGCTGGGTATGGCACCTTTGAAGTATAAGTAAAATCTGAACTCTTTTGTGAGTTCAGATTTTTTTGATATTTCTTCCAGTATTTTTGACAAATGTCTGCCTATCCCCCACCTCTTGTTCTCCAGGTTGTGGCATTCAATAGCAATTTTATACATTTATTTTTCCGAATTTGTTTTTGTAAAAATCTATTACCCCTTCTATTATCGCGTCAGCGGCTTGTGCTTTTGCCGGCATAATAAACATCTTAACTAGATTTTTTAAGACAACATATCCTGCCCAAAAAATTAAAAAAGGCTTTATCGTCCAAGGCGCGTTCAGGCTGTTAAATATCAAAGAATTTCTCATATGGTAGCGTAAAATTAATGGTGAGCCAAGTTTGTTTGTGCTTGCTGAAACTTTGTGATGTATCACAGCTTCCGGCACTATTTTTAGCTTGTAGCCAGCTAGTTGAGCTCTAATATTTAAGTCAGCGTCTTCAAAATACAAAAAATAAATTTCGTCAAAACCTTTGATTTTTTCAAGCACTTCTTTTTTGATGAGCATAGCCGCGCCGATTACATATTCTTTTGGACCGAGAAAA
>DATDTF010000005.1:0-3258 GCA_036517795.1 Minisyncoccota bacterium | reverse complement strand
GGAAAAGGAAAAATAATCAGATCAAACTTTTGAACTTCATTTGGCAGGTTTTCGACGAAATATTCCGCAATCTTTTCGTCCATATAGGCAATATTCTCATCCAAAAAAACAAAAACCGGAATTGGTTCCCTGTCCAACCAGGCGCTCCTTCGTTTTCAAGGTCCGACTTGATAAGAGTAAATTAACAGATTGCAGAAATTTTGTAAACAAAAGGCGGGTTTTTAACCCGCTTATTCTAAAACAAGTTTTCTGAAGCCGCCAGTCTCGGAGACTTTAAGTTGTTTGGCTTCTTTCTTTATCTCACCCGAAAATGCGTCTTTGGAAAAAATGTAAACAATTAAACGGCCTCCCGTTTGATCTTTCTGAGATTCAAGACCCAAAACTAAGTCCGTGCCTCTTTCATGAATAAAAGAAATCTGATGGGAGCCATCTCTTATCTCTTTAGACGGTTCTCCGTTAATAGGAGCTGTAATGAATACAATGCCTATAAAAATACAGCCCAAAAGTGACAAAACAAAGACGTAAATATCCTCATTGATGAGCGACCTAACTAAAAGTGCCAAGAACATAAACAGTCCAAAAAATAAAATAAATGCTGAAAAACCATCCATCTTCTCTCCTTTTTTATTTTAAAAGTTCTTCTACCGTCTTCTTGTCGGACCAAGGAATCTTTTTGCCTCCGGCAACCGCCATAGAGGTTTCCGATCCTTTGCCCGTTGTGATGATGGCATCGTTTTCTTTGGCTAATGTCAAGGCTTTTTTTATGGCTTCCCTACGGTCAAGAATTTTATGCAATCCCTTTGGTTCATAGTTCTTAATTCCTGACTCAATTTCAGAGATGATTTCTGCTGGATTCTCGTCATATGAATCTTCATCCGTCAAAATAATTTCATCACAGTATTTTGCCGCAATTCTGCCGAACTCAGGCCTCTTCCACTTGTCCCTACCACCGCCCGCCGCCCCAAGAACGCAAATCAATTTCCCGCCTAATGGCAAGCCTCTTTTCAAAGTATCATAAACCATCTCCAAGGAGTCGGGCGTGTGAGCATAATCAACCACTACTTTAAACGACTGACCCACTTCAATATATTCCATCCTTCCGGAAATTGAATGAATTTTTGCCAAAGCTTTTTTTGTAACATCCAGATTGATTCCATAATTTTCAGCCACCGCTACTGCCGCCAAAATATTGTATTTGTTAAAATCCCCCTTCAACTCGGTGGACAAGCCCAACTTCTCCCAATCATGCCAGCCATATAAAATCTTTTTATTTGATTTGAATTTTTTAAATCTTTCGAGCAGTGGCTCATCTTCATTAAGAATATGGGTAAGTTTTGTTTTTTTAAAAAGCCGCTCCTTGGCTCTGACATAGTTTTCAAAAGAGCCGTGGTTTTCAATATGTTCTTTGTAGATATTGGTCAAAACAGCCGAGTCAAATTTTATTCCCAGATGCCTTTTTTGTTTTATACCTTCCGATGTAACTTCCAAGACTACATACTTACAGCCGGCTTTTTTGGCACGATACAAAAATTGCTGGATCTTCAACCTGCCCGGCATGGTCATCTTCAGAGTATTGGGCCATTCTTTTTCTTTGATTTTATAACCAAGGGAGCCAATCATAGCCACCGACAAGCCTGCTTCTTCAAAAATTTTAGCAATCAAAAAAACTGTCGTTGATTTGCCCTTGGTCCCAGTAACACCGATGACCTTCATTGAGCGGGAGGGAAACCCATAAAGCAAAGCTCCTGCCCAAGCCAGACCCCAGTGATAAATTGGCTGTCCAGCTCTAAAAAGTTTCTTTGGAATTATTTTACGCCCAAAATTAAGTAATTTTTCCAATATTTTATTTTCTTTGAACATTAGTCAAAGCTTAGAACAATTTACGCAGTACGTCTAATAAGAAAGTTTCTTTATTTCCGAAGTTGCAAACCGAGATTATCTAAACTACAGAAGTTTGACAAGCTCTTTCGCAAAATAAAAAGTGCGCTTAAAACGCACTATCCTTCTATATTCACCCTGCTCAACAATTTGTCAATCAGGGTATCATGCCTGTATTTTAGGTCCCTGATTTCTTGTTTCAAACTCTCCCTTTCTTTATTTGTTAAATCTAACTGGTCTTTTAGTCCCACAACCTCCCTTTTAACACCCTCTGATTCCCTTGAAAGATCGTTGGCTTCTTCACTCTTTTCTATCAGTTCATCACGCACTAAAATTAATTTTTCAAGTACTTTGTCTCTTTCGTTTGTTATATTGCTGACTACTTTTTTCAGAAACCTAATTTCTTCTGTAAGCGAGGCAACAGTTACTCTCAAAGACATGTCTCGTCTCCTTTCTATTAACTGGTTCGCTTAGTATATCTTAAAAATATAAATTTTGTCAAGGGTTTAACTTCCTTGCCATTTTATAGGCCAAAAACCAAAGCCAAGAAATTGATAAATCAAAAGAACCAGGATGTTCAACAACCCTCCCGCCCCAGCCAAGTTTAAATCTTGTTACTCCCGGCCATTTTCTGGAATCAATACCCCAAAAATCATACAGCTTAAAGCCTGAAGCTTTCAGTTTTTTGATTACTTCCCAATGTAACTTATGTGGAGCCATAAAACTTCTGTAATCATAGTCCGAAGCCCCATGAAGATAAAAAGCACTATCTTTGTAAGTTAGTAAAACAAGTCCGGCAATAGGTTTGTCCTGATAAAAAGCCAGATGGAGTTTGGTTTTGATCTCCCTATCCCCGCTGAAAAAATTCAAAAGTTTTTGATAATAATCTTTAGAATGCGAAGAAAACTTATCCCTTTTTGAAGTTTTTTTAATCAATTTCCAAAAAGATTCAAAATCGTCACTCTCTTTTATTTCTATGCCGTTTTTTTCGGCAACTTTAACATTATATCTGGTTTTATGGTGCATCGCATCAAGAAGCTCGTTCTCGCTTTTTATTAAGTCAACAACAACAGTTCTTGACGGCTGAATTTCTTTTTTTGACTTTTTGAATCCATGCTCGGCAAGCGTTTGGGCAACACTGTCGGACAAAGGTTCTATTTTTATAAAAATTGATTTTTCTTTTTTCGCCAAATCTTTAAGCCAAACCAGAAAATTTTTAATCGGATTTTTCAAACCTCCTGTCATTGAGTTAAAATCTGCCTCTGGACCATGGGCAATGTAAAGATAACTCTTCTTAAAGGGCTCGGGCAATTTTATAACTCCCGTCTTAATTCCATCTTTGTCATATTCAAAAACAGATCTCCCCAAAGACCTTTGAAA
>DATDTF010000004.1:0-12707 GCA_036517795.1 Minisyncoccota bacterium | reverse complement strand
GCGGGTAAGGGGAATCGAACCCCTGTCGAGAGTTTGGAAAACTCCCGTATTGCCACTATACGATACCCGCCTGTGCTCGCCGTAGCGAGATTTTGATAATTCTACAACTTTTGCCTATTTTTTCAAAGTTTTGGTATAATGTAAGCATCATGAAAAAACTTCGCATTGCAATTAATGGCTTTGGTCGAATCGGCAGGATATTTTTTAGGCAGGCTTTCGGCCGCTCGGATTTGGAGATAGTCGCAATTAACGACTTAGGAACGCCGGAAAACTTAGCCTATCTGCTCAAATACGACACGGTCTACGGAAACTACGAAAAAGAAGTTGTTATTAAAGACGGCAATATTTTTGTTGATGGAAGCGAGCTAAAGGTCTTTCAAGAAAAAGAACCGGTCAAGCTCCCATGGAAAGATTTAGATGTTGATATTGTAATTGAGTCAACGGGAGTTTTTGACTCACACGAATTAGCCAAAGTTCATCTGGAAGCCGGCGCAAAAAGAGTTGTCATTAGCGCACCTGCCAAAGATGAGATGACTCCGCACATCACACCCAACGTTGCAGAAAAAAATTATGAACTGGAAAAGATAACTTCCAACGCTTCCTGCACCACAAATGCCGTAAACCCAGTCATGGCGGTCATGTCCGAAAATCCTGGAATTAAAAAAGCCCTGCTGACCACAGTGCACGGCTATACCGCCACCCAAGGACTGGTTGACGGACCGGACAAGAAAAATGACTTCCGCCGGGCTCGCGCCGCCGCCCAAAATATAGTTCCCTCAACTACCGGCGCCGCCCAAGCCACGGTAAAATCTTTTCCAGGTTTAGCCGGAAAATTTGACGGCTTGGCAATCCGCGTACCGGTACTGTCCGGCTCTTTGATTGACATTACTTTCTTATCGGAAAAACCAACTTCAGTTGAAGAAATAAACAGCATATTTAAAAAAGCTGCTTCCCAAAAAGAATGGGGGGGAATACTTACAGTCACCGAAGACCCCATAGTTTCCAGTGATATACTAGGTAACCCACATGGCTCAATTGTTGATTTGGCTTTGACCAAAGTTGTTGATGGAGATTTAGTTAAAGTTTTTTCCTGGTACGATAACGAATGGGGATATGGCAGTATGCTTTTAAAGCATGTAGTTTCTCTGACACCGTTTATATAACTAGGTAGTTGATTCTTATGCAAAGAGTCCACTTTTTTAAAGCCCACACACGGCTTGGGATAATAAATACTCCCTGGGGCGGCTCGGAGCTTAATTTAGGCGTTGAAAAAGGCCCTGACGGAATTTTAACGAAAAATTACTTGTCATATTTTTCCATAAACCCGGCAGTCACAACTTACAAATTCCCCAACCCTCAAAAAATCAAGAAACTGCGCTACAAAAAAACACTATCCGAATCACTCAGAGACTTTACCGACATTATTTTATCCAATTCAAAACCAAACGAAACCCAAGTGGTCATCGGGGGAGACCACAGCATCTCCTTTGCCTCTACCGCAGCGATTTTAAAAAAACATGAACCGGCAAAAATAGGGTACATTCAGTTTGATTCGCACGCCGACCTGTGCACTTTCACACACAGCCCTTCAAAAAACTTTCACGGCATGGTCACAAGAGCTCTGTTGGACAAAAGGTTTGACGTAAAATGTATCAGTTCTCTTTTGAAAAAAAGGCTCCTTCCGGCCAATATCCTGTACATAGGCAATCTGGAAGTAGATGAAAAGGAAAGAAAATTTTTGACCAGCCACAAAATAAAAGTTTTTGACAGACACGACATACAAAAAAACCCGAATCTGGTTAAAAAAAAAGCTGGAGCGTTTTATGAAGCTTTTTGAACACTTACACATAAGTTTTGATATAGATGTCTTTGACGGGTCGCTGGTTAAAGCCACCGGCACACCGTCAAAGTCCGGCTTGCTAACCAGAGATGTTTATCCGCTACTAGCAATCTTGGCAAAACACAAAAATATTTCTATAGATTTAGTTGAAGTTAATCCCAAAAAAGAGGGTTCCAAAAATACCATTAAACTTGCCCGAGACGTTTTAACAAGATTACTGCCGACCATGTTTGTATAACAAATAATGACTAAGTTTTTTCTAAATTAAAAATATGCCCAGTAAACACAGATTTTCTTCCGCCTCGTACTTGAGAAATTTTGTCTTCGGAGTAGAGGACGGTTTAGTTTCCACAGTAGGCCTGCTCTCCGGCATTGCTATTGCCGGAATGAACACCCGAATGATCCTGACCACGGGCATTATTTTGATTGCTATAGAAGCGTTCTCAATGGCAGTAGGCAGTTTCCTGTCAGAATTTTCTTCCGAAGAATATCTTGTAAAATCCAAGGTTTCAGCCAGAGTCCCTCTTCTTGACGGCGTTGTGATGTTTTTTTCCTATTTTATTTCCGGCTTCATACCTCTTGCTCCCTACATTTTTATTCCCGTAAATCTCGCTTTTTGGTATTCCATCAGTCTGTCTCTGGCGTCTCTTTTCCTTCTCGGCATAATTAGTGCCAAGGTCGCCAAGCTAGACATCGTACGAAGCGGTTTCAGGGCCCTTGCTGTGGGTGGCGTGGCAATAGTCGCAGGCATACTGCTTGGCAAAATTATGGGAGCTTTATAGAATAAACCGATAATATCAAAACCCGATCTTAAGTCGGGTCTTTTCTTTGACAAGTTGTGAAGTATATTGTAAAATTAAACACACTAGTACTCTGAAAATTAAAAAGGGAATGTATGGAAGAAACAGAAAGTCTGGCAATCACCGGTGGACCTTGCGCAGGTAAAAGTTCGGCTGGCCCGTATCTTTATGAACGTCTGACGAACATCGGCCTGTCACCACTCCTGGTTCCTGAAGCCGCAACGCTCTTGATTAACGCTGGGTTCATTCCAAAGCTGAATTTTAACCTCTTCAGCGAAAAAGTTTTTGACACGACATTTTTCCTGGAACAACAGATGAAAGAAGTCGCCGAGAATATGAAAAAACAGCACGGTTTAAAACCGGTCTTGGTTTGTGACCGGGGACTCATGGACGTCAGCGCTTACATGACGGAAAAGGACTTTGAAAATCTTGTCCTCTCCCGGAAAATGACTGTGTCTGATATTTGTGACCGACGCTATAAAGGAGTGTTTCACCTTCGCTCAGCCGCAATCGGCGCTGAGGAATTTTATACCATCGCCAACAATTCCGCTCGCACAGAAAGCACAGAAGAAGCGCGTATCCGCGACGCAGCGACACTAGACGCATGGATTGGCCACCCGCATCTTCGTATTATTGACAACCGAGCTGACTTTTCACAAAAGCTGGAGCGTCTTTTTGCAGATATTTGCCGTGTTCTAGGCTATCCTGAACCTCTGGAAATAGAAAGAAAGTTTCTCGTTGATTATGTAGATTGGCCAGCACTGCCAAAACACACTCAAAGAGTTGAAATAGAACAATTTTACCTAGTCAATGATTCTTTGAAAGAAGAGGTTCGTTTTCGCCGCCGCACACACCGAGGCGCAAAAACCTATTACCGTACGGTAAAGAGAGTTATCCGACCAGGTGTCAGATTAGAAAAAGAGGAGTTCACTGACCAAGAAGAGTATGAAAGAAACCTAAGGCTTGCTGGACCCGCAAATGGTATAATTCAAAAAACGCGGTATTGTTTTGCCTGGAACGAACAGTACTTTGAACTTGACGACTTCAAAATCTACCCGTACAACCCCTTTGAAAAGAAAAAAGTGATTCTTGAGATTGAGTTAACCAAAGAAAACGATACATGCACCTTGCCACCGTTTATTAGCATAAATAAAGCCGTAACAGAAGATCCCAGATACAACAACCGGAATATCGCTCTCTATGGATTTCCGGAATAGACACGCCATACCCTCGTAATACGGGGGTATTATTTTATCTAACACAAATGTCGGGCTGCTGGGAATCCTCTTCCCCCGAAAATTTCTGATGCCTAAAGGCATATCAAAATTTTCTCCTCCAGAGCCGGGGTTTTCAAAAAAGCAAAGCAGTTTGCTTTTTCTCAATACCCTTCAATTCCCAGCAGTCAAATATATTATGCAGATAAAACACGCGGAAAGCATGTTTTATCTAACACAAATAGTCGGGCTGCTGGGAATCGAACCCAGTCTAACTGCTCCCAAAGCAGTCGTACCACCATCATACGCCAGCCCGAAAATTTCTATTCATCCTAACATATTTCTTCAATAAAAAAAGCCTGATTTAGGCTTTTAAAAACTCCCCGGGTTTGTCAGTAAAAATTCCATCCACGCCCCACTTCAGACATTTTTTCATCAAATCCTGATTATTTACAGTATAAACCCTGACCTTGAAGCCTTTGGCTTTGAAATAGAAAACGACTTTCCGACTTACACTTATGCGGTGTAAATGAATAGCATCCAAACAAAAATATGAAAGATTTTCTTGTATTGCCCCTTTTGTAGTCAACAGAAACTGTCTCCAATTTACTATCCAGGCAGTTTCTATGTGTGGATAAAGAATTTTAAAAGCCACCGCCTCGTCAAGAACAAAAGAAGAAACGATTAAATTTTTCTTCAAAAATTCCGTAGACCAATTGCGTTCTGCGGTAAGTTTTTCCAAAAGTTTATGCAAAGCAACAGCACAGCCGCGATCTTTCAACTCAACATTTATTTTTATTGCGCCCATAAAAACTTTCAAGACAAACTCCAGAGGAATCACAGCCCCTACTTTACTGTGCAAATCCTTGAGAGTGTTTTGTTGAATATAGACCCGCGTATTGTCGTTCAATGTGAAGTATAGATCATGGCTTACCACAAGTTTACGGTCGTTGGTCAAACAACAGTCCAGCTCCAGCATTTCACATTTCAAAAATAAGGCTCTATTGAAGGCACCGATTGTATTTTCTTCACCTTTGTTTTTGTGAACCCCTCGGTGAGCGATAATTTCCACAATTGACTCCTTTTCTGATATACTAAGGCCGTCTTAATTGTAAAAATAACTGTTTTGAGTTATAATTTATTTTACGTTTATTGTCAAATTTAAAAAGGTTTATTTATTTGACAGCTTACTCCGCCCGTAGCTCAACGGATAGAGCAGCGCTCTTCTAAGGCGTTGATGGGGGTTCGATTCCCTCCGGGCGGACTAATTAATAATAACTGCCACAAAATGGCAGTTATTATTAATTTTGTCTTCTCTGGAAGACAACGAACCCCAAGGGGTTCTCCAGAATTTTTTAACGCCTCATCGTGCTAAAGCACAAAATGAGGCTAAAATTCTGAGTCAGAGTAAAGCAGTTTACTCTGACTGCCTCCGGGCGGACACTTTGGAAAAGCGCAAGTCAGAGGAAGCCGCCTCGCTTCGCTCGGCGGCCATTTCGTATTCAATTTTGGGGGTAAGAACGAATTAGCGACTCTGCATTTTGGGGAAAGAAATTTTTTAATCCAAAGAGTTAAGAAACGAGAAATACCAAGGATGGTGATTTTTTATTGTCCTTGACTTACACGAGCAGATATGCTACGTTTATGCCCGATTAGTAATCGGGCTATAATGGCTCGATGGCACATTCCAAGACCTAAAAGAAGGAGATTCTGATGAAAATCAGGCAAGCAGTGTTTCCAATCGCACTTCTCTGGCTTCTGTTCTTCGTCGCCGGTTGTGTTTTGAATCGTCTGGAGCCGGAGTCGACGCAAACCATCGAAGTGACCACTCAACCAGTGAGCGGTAGCAATTTGCGCCTGCTCACGATCACGAGCGACAAGCACTACTGGGACCAGAAGCAGGATGAGATACGCCCCAAGCTCGAGGCGACAATCAACGGTGGCGAGTACAACATCGCTTCCGTGAAGACGTCGTACTCGTCTGGATATCTTACTTCGGCCGAGGTTACTTATGATGCTTCCGGTCGAGGTGATGGTAACGGCCTTCGCGTGATATTCATCACGAGTGACAAGCACTACTGGGACCAGAGGGCCGCCGAGATCAAACCGAAACTTGACGCGATGGTCAATAGCGGAAAGTACGATGTCGTGAAGATTCAGACCACGTATGCCCAGGGCTACCTTCTAGTCGCCGAGGTGTACTACCGAGAGAAGAAATGAGCTCGCCAACGTCTCAAACTTGGGCCCCTCGCAGAACACGTTTCTGCTTGGGGCTCTATTTTTTTCTAAAATTGGTGCGGCCCCGCCGTCTTTCGCATTTTTCGCGGGGAGCTTTCCTCGCCGCCACAGACAGCGAAATGCGTTCGGACCAATTCAAGAACACTGTACACTTTAGGATAAATTAAATTGCAGATTTATGTGTAATTTAATTTGTCCCCATCTTCTTCGGAAACAAAACTTGACAAAGCAACTATTTAACATTACCATTTACAAAGAGTTGGGAGTTGAGAAGAGGGGTGAGAATTGTTTTTTGAAATTCTAATTCCAGCTTTATTTTTTTTCCTAAGCACTTATGTTGGTTTTCTGGTTGCAATATCCCTGCACGAATTCGGTCATGTGTTCGCCGCGTTAACTCTGGGGTATGAAGTGGACGTAATAAACTTAGGAGTCCAGTCTTGGCCAACTTTGGAAATATCCTTTAAAAGACGGCTTGAGAAGATCTGTATTTCCCCGTATCCCTTCGCTGGAGATATGGGTCTCAAGCAAAACAAACGAACAATGACTTCTTTTCAAAGATTTGTTTTTCTTACAGCCGGCCCCTTAAGCAATATTTTGATTGCAATAATATTGTTTTTATTTTTTGCTAAAAAACCGACCCTGCCTCCAATAAGATTCTGGGATTGTATGTTATATTCTGTATTGTTTTTAAATCTCTTTATCGGGTTATTTAATCTCACCCCTCTACCTCTAAAAGACGGTGCGGACGGCAATCTCGCATGGGAAGTTATAACCGGTAAATACGCAAAAAGAATAGCCTTAAAAAGTAGAAGTTAATTTATTCTAAACACCGTTTCACAAGAAGCGGTTTTTTTATTTTTTACCATTTACGGCATTTTAGTTTATGGGATTTATTGGTAAAATAAACTGCACCCTATTTGAGACTTACCAAATGCCCAAAAAACCAAAATCGCAAAAATTAGTCAGAAACATCGGAAGAGCTTTTGGTTTGGCTTGGCAAACCGATAAAAAGCTAGTCATCTGGTTTGTCACTCTGACAGCAATCGGAGCTTTACTGCCCATCGGCATCAGTTATTCTTTTCAGCTCTTGATAGACGAACTCGTCGGCATACAAACCGCAGCCGGCGTGGTCACGGTTGCCCTGCTTTCTTTCTTCGCCTTCAGGTACATTTTGGAACTGATTGACGACCTGCAAAGCTCCATCCAGTACCAATACTTGGACCGTATTCTGACTTACAAAATGGAAAAGCATCTGACCTACGGCATCACCGAAAAAATATCCGGCTTGGACATAGCTCATTTTGAAAATCCGGAAACTCAGAGCTTAATACAAAAAGCCAACGAAGGTTACTACTGGCGCATTCCCAATTTTACCCGCTCTCTGCTTTACGCCCTATATTCCATAGTCGCTTTAATCGGCTCTTTTTTGGTTTTGATTCCTTTCGGCTTTTGGATTCCATTGGTAATGTTTGCATCCACCGTACCGCGCCTTTTTTTGAGAAACAAATACAGCAAAGTGCAATGGTCTCTCTTCAGCGAAAATACTCCCGAGTCCAAAGACCTTTGGTACTTGAAAAGCCTACTCTCCGACCCCCAGGAGATAAAAGAGATAAAAGTATTTCAAGCCACCAGTGAACTGCTTAAAAGACTGAAAAAGCTTCAAGATTTTCTCTTTGAAACTACCAAAAAAACCCTAAACAGTTATTTTAAAAGCTACTACTGGCCATTGATTTTAGAGTTGACAGTCCTTGCCCTGCTGGCTTACATCAAACTGCCTTTAGCGGCGGCAGGCGCGGTCACAATAGGTTCGTTTACTTTTTACATACAAAATTTAAGCAGAATTTCCGGCAATAGCCGTGACCTGATAAGGTTTATGGCCGATTTATACGAAAACAACTTATACGTTGACTTCTATTTTGATGTTTTGGACTTGCCCAAACTGATCAAAGAAAAAGAACCGGGACATACTTTTGAAGAAATCAAACCGCCAAGAATTGAATTTCAGAATGTCAGCTTCAGCTATCCTGACGGTCCTGAAGTTCTAAAAAACATTTCTTTCAAACTGGAACCAGGAGAACATCTGGCCATAGTCGGGCCCAATGGCGCCGGCAAAACCACATTGATCAAGCTTCTTCTTCGGTTTTACGACCCCACCAAGGGAAGCATCCTGGTTGACGACTACGACTTAAAAGAAATTAAGACTGAAAACTGGTACAAATTTATAAGCACCCTGTTCCAGGATTTTGTGAAATTTAATCTGACCATAAGAGACAATATTATTCTCGGCAAACCAAAGATGGTGGACGAAGCTAAAGTAAAAGAAGCGGCCAAAAAGGCCGGAGCCGAAGAATTCATCAACAATCTTCCTAAAAAATATAATCAGCGGCTGGGCAGAAGATTTGAAGACTCGGCAGAGCTTTCCATTGGCCAGTGGCAGAAATTGGCTTTAGCCAGAGCATTCTATGAAGAATCGCCGATTTTAATTTTGGATGAACCAACTTCTTCAATTGACGCCGAAGCTGAAGCTAAAATATTTGAGAATATAGACAATCTTTACAATGACAAAACTTTAGTCATAGTTTCTCACCGATTTTCTACAGTCAGAAACGCCGACAAAATAATTGTCCTCAAAAACGGCAAAATAGCCGAGGAGGGCAATCATGAATCCTTAATATCCCGCAAAGGCATCTACGCCACCATGTTTCAAAAACAGGCAAAAGGATATGTTGAGTAGGGTTGACAAAAACCAAGACAACTGTTAGGATAACTGTGCCAGTATTTGAACATTAAAAAGGAGTGGGGATGAAAAGACGAGAGCATTATTCTGTAGAAGAAATTAAGGCATTGCTTGACGTTGGATTAAAAATAGAAGGCGACATTCTGAAAAGAATCATAACAGAAGCCTTAGATCAGATAGCCACGATCCTTTTTGGAGAACAGCCAAGGGAATCGAGTGAAAACAAAATAATTGACTCAAGCGCCTTAGCCCCTTTGCCTATAAGTGCAAGTCTTATCATCGCCAGAAAACTTAAACTTAACGAAAGAAATATGCCCCTGCTGTCGCAGGAAGACGTAAACTCTGCGGCCGAAGAGATGTTCCTAAAAGTTGCTTCAAAAAAAGAAGGCGACTCAAAAGAAAAAAAGCTGGTTGAAAAAACGATAAAACAGATAATGAACAACGTGGTCAATTTACTACTAGAGCCCAGCGACAATGAAGGCGACAAGGCCTATGAAAAACAATGGCAGAAAATTGACGCGATTCTTACGGTTGCCAGAGTAACCAAAACAAAATTTACCGAACTGCCGAATATACCGGAATTGAGGAGACAGGTACTTAGACTTACTTGCAAAAATCGGCGGCAACACCGTTTAAATCTCCTAAAAATCGTAAACAAACTGACGAATCCGGAAGATATAAAGCAGGCTCTTTTTATACCCCTGCTGGAGGGGGCTGCATCGGAAGAAAAACTGACAGTAGACAAATTAGAGTCTATAAAAGAGGACTTCGAAGAAGATTTTATGCCACAAATCTCGGAAAGTTGCGCTAAAACCAAAGAAAATCTATGCGCAATGGTAGAGGAGGAAGTCAACCGGATTTGGAATTAGCCAAAAAGTTTTAGGCAGGCCCAGCCTGTCTTTTTTGTACCTAAAAATCATCTTGCTTTTAGCTTGTTTTAAGGTTAATATTTTCAATAAGGTCGAATATGGTGCCCATAGCTTAGCGGTCTAAAGCGCCGCTCTGTGGCAGCGGAGATCGTGGGTTCAAATCCCACTGGGCACCCAGACTATTCAGTGGGATTTGAAGGGAGTTGTTAATAAACTCCCAGGGTTTTTGCCGGGGTCCGAAGGAGAGGCAAAAACAAATCCCACTGGGCACCCCTGTTTTAAAAGTTTACCAAGTGCTTACTTAAGAGATTATCAGACTTTGTTGGCTGCATAACCTCGGTTTGCAATATCGGAAGTTAAGAGGTCTGTAGACTCCCATAGCTTTCTATGTCAGAAATGATTATCAAAAAAAGTCCGGTGGTAATCGTAAAGAATTTTTTAATCCTTCAGGCTTCTGCCGTGGCCGCTTACATCGCCGCCGCTTATCTCGGCCACTATGCCCAGATTTACCGTTCTTTCCCTTTGTCTAAAGTTGTTTCCTTCCAAATTGCCCAGGCTGTTTTTGTCTTCGGCCTTGAGACGCTGATTATTTTCTACATATTTTTTCGCTGGTACAAAGAATACTGGCAAATCCAGCCGTATCAGATCATACACGGCCGAGGACTGCTGTTCAGAAAAAGGGAGACCATACCGCTAAACCAGATTACTTCTGCTTCGTTCAAACAAGGACCTCTGGGCAAACTCGTCAAATACGGCACTGTTGAGATAAGAGTAGGTCAGTCCAAAAAATACTTTTCATTCAAAGACCTGCCCGAACCGCAAAACATCATTGAATTGATAATGCAGTTTAAACAAGCTTCGGAATTCACAGCAGGACGCCACAATCCTAATCCTGATTTAGACCAGCTCATAAAAGATGGGGAGAGGGAGAATTTAGAACTTAAAAGCACTTTCCGATGGGACCTGCGAGCCCAAAAAGTAAACCGTCAGCTGGAAAAATCGGTAATGAGAACCGTAGCGGCTTTTCTCAACACCCAGGGAGGACAAATTGTTCTGGGGATTGACGATAATAAAAAACCGCTGGGTTTGGAAGCTGATTATGCAACATTAGGCAAGCCCAACCCCGATGGTTTTGAGAACCACTTTTCTCATGTTTTTCATAATATGATCGGCTCTGAATTCCGTTCTCTTGTAAAATTAAGCTGGTTGAAGTTGGACAACAAAGACTGCTGTGTAATCAATGTCTCGCCTTCTTTGAAACCTGCCATTCTTCGGACAGACGACAATGAGGAGTTTTGCATTCGCACCGGCAACAGCACCACCTCTCTGAAATTTTCTGAAGCTTCAAACTACATCAGTTCCCGTTTTAAAACGATTTAAATGAATACTCAAGCCTTCTATTTTTTTTACAATCTAACCCGCAAATTCCCGGAATTCAATTGGTTTTTTGTTTTTAATGCTAGCTATCTTTTTTACATCCTAATTTTGATTTTCATAATCCACCTACTGTTAAATCAAAGGCTAGCATCAAATAAAAAACGTGCATGGCTAGCTTTGGCTTTTATTTCAGCGGGTTTCGCCAGAGGTATTCTGACCGAGATCATCCGTTATTTTTACCATAACCAAAGACCTTTCGTTTTTTATGACAGTATCAAGCCGTTAATTCCAGAGTCGTCTTATTCTTTCCCGTCCGGCCACACGATATTCATTTTTTCTTTTGCCACCATTGTTTATTTTTATAATAAAAAATTGGCTTATTGGCTTAGCTTTGGCGGACTGATTATGGGTTTAGCCAGAGTAACCGTAGGGGTCCACTGGCCGTCTGATATTTTAGGCGGTATTGTTCTTGGTATTTTGACTTCGGTCATACTATATAAAATCGCCGCAAAAAAATTTTTAAACAGCTAGACACACAAACTCGGCCAAGCTATTGCTTTTATTTAGATATGGGTGTATAATAGAAGAGTAGGGTATTCTCAACACTTAATAGTTAGGGGATAGGTCTTCCTACAAAAATAGTACGAATCCTAAACGGATTCACAAATCATTCGTATGGCAACAAAATTATACGTAGGAAGTCTTTCCTATAATACGGGTGAGGATAGCTTGAAAGAAGTTTTCTCTCAAGCTGGCGAGGTAGTTTCTGCTACCGTGATCATCGACAAGGTGACCGGCAGAGCCCGAGGCTTCGGCTTCGTAGAAATGGCTGATGACGCTTCAGCGCAGAAAGCTATTGAAATGTTCAATGGCTACGAGCTGGACGGCAGGAAACTTATCGTCAATGAAGCCAGACCGATGACCGAAAGGCCACGAGGCGGCGGCGGAGGTTTCCGCGGCGGCCACGGTGGCGGCGGCAGAGGCTTTGGTGGTGGCGATCGCTACTAATTATCCTTACTTTTCAAAAACCCCGGCAACGGGGTTTTTGATTTGACAAAACACCTACTTTAATGATATAATAAGCTAGTTCTGTGAAACCCAAAACCCCTGTCCAAAAAGGAGAGTGATAATGATCTGGTTTATAGCATATCTTCTGGTAGGTTTGACGATTGGATGTATTCGTCAGATATTCCGAAAGGGAAGTGTTAGGAGTAAGTTTCAAAAGGCTTTTTTGGAGGAATTAGAAGAGCTGGCCAAGAAAAATGAGACCAGCAAATGGGAAGGGGCAGGAAGAAAAGTGTTCTCTGCCAACCCAAACGCTAGTCTTTGGACGAGAGCCGTCATAGAGTCCAAAGAAGACGTAGAGAAAACAGGAGAGACGTTTTGGGTATTGGCCTTAACAATGGGCCACATGGTCCTTTGGGGGCCAACTCTAGCCTTAGACGTGTTCTCAAAAATAAAAAGATTATTCAACTAAGGTCTTTTAGAGATCTTTTAAACCCGGGGTTTACCCGGGTTTTCTTTTTGGCTAAAAATGATATACTTAAGTTATGGGAATAATTGAAACCTTAATTATAGTCTTTGTGGTTCTCTTTTTGGTCGGTTTGGTTTTGCATCTTATCATCTGGCTAA
>DATDTF010000003.1:0-9220 GCA_036517795.1 Minisyncoccota bacterium | reverse complement strand
CAGAGTCGTGGCAACAAAAGACAATACCGTGATTGTCGGCGGCAAGGGCAAAAAGGCTGATATTGATAAAAGGGTTGAGCAGATCAGAGGTCTACTTGCCAAAACAACTTCCGAATTTGATAAAGAAAAACTCCAAGAGAGATTAGCTAAACTAACCGGTGGGGTGGCTGTTATTAAAGTCGGTGCTGTTACAGAGACAGAATTAAAAGAAAAGAAATTCAGGATTGACGATGCTGTGGCGGCGACTCGCGCGGCTCTTGAAGAAGGGATTGTTGCTGGGGGTGGCATAGCTTTGTTTGAAGCGGCTAAGGCCCTGACTCCCAAAGCGGCAGGAGTTTCTGAATTCGGAGACGAAGCTAGGGGGGTTGCGATTATTAAACAAGTTTTGGAACGGCCCCTTCGTGCCATTGCCGAAAATGCCGGTAAGGACTCAAACGAGGTTCTTGAAAAGGTAATGAAGCTGGAAGCGGGTATGGGCTTTGATGCTAATACTGGCGACTATGTTGATATGATAAAAGCTGGCATTATTGACCCTCTCAAAGTTGTAAAAACTGCTTTGACAAATGCCGCGTCAGTTGCTTCGTTGATATTAACTACCGAAGCGATTGTGACCGATCTGCCCGAAGAGAAACAGCCATCAATGGGTGGAGGCATGCCAGGTGGCATGGGCGGAATGGGTGGAGACTATTAAAGTAAGCCAATGATGTCTGAGGTCTCTGAACTGCCGATATTGTAAACCGAGGTTGTCCTGGTCACGGAAGTTTGATGACCTTTTAAATCAAAAAGCGGCTGAAGCCGCTTTTTGATTTAATGGCGATTTTTGTGTAACCTTGTCTTTATGAAGGAGAAACCTAAGTTTATTTTCATAGCCGGTGGGGTTATGTCTGGAATCGGTAAAGGTGTGACGGTCGCTTCTACCGCAAGAATCTTAAAAGATTACGGTTTTCGGGTCACGGCTGTAAAAATTGATCCCTATCTCAACGTTGACGCCGGTACCATGAATCCCACCGAACATGGTGAGGTTTTTGTGACTGATGATGGTTTGGAGTGCGATCAAGATATCGGCAACTATGAAAGATTTTTAGACGAAAATATTCCCCAGACAAACTATATGACCACCGGCTCTGTCTATCAGTCAGTTATAAACCGGGAACGTGCTCTGGGATACAAAGGCAAATGTGTTGAGACCATTCCCCATGTAACTGACGAGATTAAAAACCGTCTGCTTTTGGTTGGGAAAAAGAATAATGCCGATATCGTTCTGGTTGAAATCGGTGGTACGGTGGGGGAATATCAAAACCTTGTTTTTCTGGAGGCGGGCAGAATTATGAAACTGGAAATGCCCGGAGACGTTTTGTTTATGCTGGTCAGCTATTTTCCTGTCCCGAAAATGTTGGGTGAAATGAAAACTAAACCGACGCAACATGCTGTGCGTACTTTGAACTCTGCCGGTGTTCAGCCCGACTTTATTATTGCCCGTTCTTCCGTGGCTCTGGACGATGTCCGCAAAAAGAAAGTTTCAGTATTTTGCAATATGAGCCCGGGAGATGTCATTTCCGCGCCGGATATCGCTTCCATTTATGAAATTCCCATTAATTTTGAAAAAGATAACTTGGGCAGAAAAATCCTTGAAAAATTTAACTTAAAGCCAAAGGCCAAAAACTTCAGCCAGTGGACAAAAATGGTGGGGAAAATAAAATCTGCCAAAACGCCGGTTAAAATCGGGATTGTGGGAAAATATTTTGGGACTGGGGATTTTACATTATCCGACTCCTATCTCTCTGTGATTGAGGCCATAAAACACGCGGCTTGGTCTCTAAACCGCAAGCCGGAAATTACCTGGCTGGATGCTGAATCTTATGAAAAATCTCCTGTAAAATTAAGCGAGCTTAAGAATTTTGATGGCATAATTGTGCCCGGGGGTTTTGGTAAAAGAGGGGTTGAGGGTAAAATTATGGCGATTAATTTTGTCAGGGAAAATAATATTCCTTTTTTGGGACTGTGCTATGGTTTACAGCTGGCGGTTGTAGAATTTGCCAGAAATGTCTGCAGGCTAAAGGAGGCGCATACTACAGAAATTGAGCCGGATACTTCTCAACCGGTGATTTGTACCATGGCGGAACAGATGACGAACATAGCCAAAAAGAAAATGGGCGGTACGATGCGTTTGGGAGCTTACGACTGCAAGTTGGCCGAAGGCAGTTTGAGCAGGAAACTTTACGGCCAGGAAAAAATTTCTGAAAGGCATAGGCACCGCTATGAAGTCAATAACAGATATAGACAGGTTTTTCAGAAAAAAGGAATGCTTTTTGCGGGCGAGAACACCAAGCAAAAGCTGGTTGAGATAATTGAACTTGCGCAAAACAAATTTTTTGTTGCTACTCAATTTCATCCGGAACTCAAATCGCGTCCGTTAAGCCCACATCCATTGTTTGGGGGGTTTATAAAAGCGGCTTCAAAATAAACTTAAATGAAAATCATTGTTGCTACAAAAAATCCAGGAAAGTTGAGAGAGATTAAGGAGTTTTTGGGTGCAGATTTTGAGCGTCTCTCTTTTTTGGACTTTGAGGATTCTCCTAACATTGAAGAAACCGGCGCAACTTTTTTGGAAAACGCGGTTTTAAAGGCCAAGACCTGTTTTGAATGGTCGGGATTGCCCTCAGTTGCCGACGACGGCGGACTGGAGATTGATTTTTTAAACGGTCAGCCGGGAGTGAAAAGTAGGCGCTGGCCGGGTTATGAAGCGACTGACGAGGAGCTTATAGAAACGGCATTGAATAAGCTGAAAGGTGTGCCTTGGGAAAAAAGAACCGCCTCTTTGGTTTCAGTCGGAGTGTTTTATGATGGTAAAAACACAATAAATGCTGTGGAGAAAATCAAGGGTTTTATTACAGAAAATAAAGCAACTCATTTTGAAAAAGGCTATCCTTTCAGAGCTATTTTCTGGGTGTCGGAATTTAAAAAACTTTATCAAGAACTAACAAGAGAGGAACACGAAGCTATAAATCACCGCAGAAAAGTTTTCCTAAAATTGGCAAATATGGTAAAAGCGGGTATATGAAACCCAGCTTATTTCAAACAGATTTTAAAGGTAAAAAAGTTCTTGTTTTTGGTTTGGGGCTTTTGGGTGGGGGAGTGGCGACGACTAACTGGCTTTTGAAACAGGGGGCTAAGGTTACGGTGACTGATTTGAAAAACAAAAAGACATTGCTTCAATCTTTGAAGAAAATAAAAGGCAGAGCTAGACTTCGTTTGGATGGACACAAGGAAATCGATATTAAAGCAAACGATATTATTATTGTTAATCCGGACGTCTCTATTAATAATCCCTTCATTCAACTTGCCTTTAGGCTGGGCAAGCAAATTGAAAATGAGGCGACAATTTTTTTAAAAAACTGGCAGAAACCGACAGTGGCCATAACTGGCACCAGGGGCAAGACTACAACCACAAATTGGACGAACCATTTTTTGAAGGCAAAATACGAATCTTCTATTGCTGGTAACGCTTATGACAGTCCTTTTCTTAAAATTTTGGATAAAAAAAATAAGCTTGACTGTGCGGCTTTGGAAATTCCATCTTTTGCTCTAGAATTTTTTGATAAAACAGTTCCGTCTTCGGATGTAACGGTGATCACTAACATTTATCAAGATCATCTCAACCGCCATAGCACTCTCAAAGATTATGCGCTGACTAAGGCAAATATTTTTAAAAATCAGTCTTCAACACAGCATTTGATTTTAAATTTTGACAACGAACGGACAAAATTTTTTATTAAGCAAAAACCTAAAGCGCAAGTTTGGTTTTTTTCAGATAAAACTTTACCCGAAAAATTAAACGGGGTTTATATTTCAGGAAACAAAGTCTATCTGCAAAACAGAGGTGAGAAAAAAGCCGTTTTGAGGGCGGGGGGTTTTTCAAAAGTTTGGGGTAGACACAATGTTTTAAACCTGCTGGCTAGCTCTTTGGCCGCCAACCTAAGTGGTGTGTCTTGGTCTGGTATTCAAAAAAGAATAAAAAACTTACCACAAATTCCTTTTCGTCAAGAAACGATTTTTGAAAACGGAAGGCTTAGAATTATAAACGATACGACAGCTACTTCGCCTGACGGTGGGGTGGCGGCGGTGGAAAGATTTGCCTCGCCGAGCACGACTTTAATTGCCGGCGGAACCGATCGCCAGTTGAATTATGAAAAGTGGGCAAGGGTGGTGCTTAAAAAAATTAAAAAAGAAAATATGGTTTTGCTTTCAGGCAGTGCTACGCAAAAGATGCGGGCCTTGATTGGTGATGTTGAAGTTTTTGATAGTTTGGAAGAGTGTTTGAGGGTGGCTTTACTTAAGGCTGGTCAATACAATAAATCGGTGTTATTATTCTCACCAGCTGCCAAGAGCTTTGAAAAGTTCAAAAACGAGTATGATCGTGGCGAACAGTTCAACGACTTGGTTGGCAAGTTAATTAAAAAGGAGTCAAAAATTGGAAAGAAAAAGAGATAAGTTTTTGCAAGAAGCATTTGAACAGCTTTTTGAGACAGAACCGGAAGATTCTATGAGTGACTGGCAGATGGCGGAACTGGTCATGGAGGGTTTGGATGTCCGTATCTTGGGCGCTAAGTTGTCTAAGCAGTGCATTTTCCGGGTTTTTAATTATCTCCCGCAAGACGTAGACGAAGACTTGATTAGGTCTGTTTGGTTCCTGGCTGAAAGCAATGCTCGTGAATTTTTTTGGCCCAACTTGCCGGAAGAAGTGCACAGAGACAATATGATGGCTTTAGAATATTTGGAGCCAGACGGTTTCTGGAAAGAAGTCGGCGACTAAGTTTTTTGTATCACCTCGCCAAAAGCGAGGTTTATTTTTGGAGGCGTCGCATAGTGGTCTAGTGCGCTCGCTTGGAAAGCGAGTATACCGAAAGGTATCAGAGGTTCAAATCCTCTCGCCTCCGCCAGAATTCGGAATTCAAATTTCCGCCAAAATTGAAAGACCAGTCAAGGAATGATGCTATTGTTTTTAAATTTTTATCTTTATATAATTGTTTTACTATGGAAAATAAATTTGATAAGACCAAACTCATTATGCCCGGCGCAATTTTAATTGCCGCTGTTTTGATTTCCGGATCAATATTTTACGTCAATGGAGGCTTGCCGAGCAAGAACGGTCAGGCCCAAATTAATCAGGGAGCCAGTGATGCTGATGACAGTGCCCCTGTTGATGTTGCCGAAGATGACGACTCTTTCTTGGGGGAAAAAGATGCCGAGGTGGTAATTATTGAGTTTAGCGATTTTCAGTGTCCTTTTTGCCGCAGTTTTTGGAAAGACACACTGCCCTCAATTAAAAAAGAATATATAGATACGGGAAAGGTAAAATTTGTCTATCGGGATTTTCCTTTGTCTTTCCATTCGGCGGCTCAACCGGCGGCTCAAGCGACCGAATGCGCCAAAGACCAGAATAAATTCTGGGAGATGCACGATAAAATTTTCAGCGAACAGGAGAAGATGGGTAGCGGTACTATTCAGTTTACAGCCAGCGATATCAAAAAATGGGCCGGTCAGATTGGTCTCAACACGGGAGACTTTAATCAGTGTCTGGACTCTGAAAGCAAGAAAGGTGAGGTTGAAAAAGATGCTGCCGATGGCAGTAGTGCCGGAGTAAATGGCACGCCAGCCTTCTTCATCAATGGGCGCAAACTGGTGGGTGCCCAGCCATTCTCTGTTTTTAAGGCTGCCATTGACGCCGAGCTTAAGTAGAACCCATCTCAACAATATCCTTCCGTCTGCATTTTGTATATTAGGTTCTAGTAAAATTTTAATATTGTGCTATAATGAAATCTTAAACAGCTTTTAAGCTGTCGTTTAGCCTATTTTTGGGTATTGCAACTTCTATAGTCAGAATAACCTCGGATTTGCAAATTCGGCAAACAAGAGGTTACAAGACTTTAATAGCTTACTTTTTGGGTTTTCTCTTACTTTAATGATGCAAGGCGATGTAGAAAAAATAAAGGAAAGAGTGGACATTGTTGATCTCATTTCCAGTTATTTAAAACTTCAAAAAGCTGGGGTAAACTACAAAGCTAGGTGCCCGTTTCATAGTGAGAAGACGCCTTCCTTTTCGGTTTCTCCGGAGAGGCAGATTTGGCATTGTTTTGGTTGCGGCAAGGGCGGCGACCACTTTACTTTTGTAGAAGAAATTGAGGGAGCTGATTTTCCGGAAGCCCTAAAAATACTGGCAAAAAAAGCCGGTGTGGAGCTTCAAGATTTTGACCGTTCTTTCCAAAATGAAAAAACTAAGTTGCTGGAAATTTGCGAGTTGGCAACCAAATTTTTTGAAAAACAGCTTTGGCATTCCAATGTCGGACAGAAAGCCCATGCTTATCTTAAGGAGAGAGGTGTGCAGGATGACTTTATAAAAAGTTTCAGGTTGGGTTTTGCGCCGGAGTCGTGGCAGAGCTTAAGCGATTTTTTAAACAGCAAAGGCTATCGGGACCAGGAAATTTTTGAGTCAGGGATGTCTATCCGTCGTGAATCCAGAGATGGTTTTTACGACCGCTTTCGTTCAAGGATAATTTTTCCCGTAACCGATGCCAATGCTCAAGTTGTGGGTTTTACCGGCAGGATTTTTCGTCCCGATGCCGAAATTGAACCGGTCTTTGATGCCAGCGCCTTTGGCAAAGTCCCAAAAGAGACAAGCGCGAAGCGCGACACCCCAACAGAAGAATACAAAGAAGCAAAGTATATCAATACGCCACAGACGCCAATTTATGACAAAAGCAAAATTCTTTATGGTTTGGATAAGGCAAGAAGCCAGATAAAAAAGGTTGACCAGTGTCTAGTGGTGGAGGGCAACATGGATGTGGTTTTGTCTCACCAAGCAGGAGTTGTTCATGCGGTGGCTTCTTCAGGAACGGCGCTGACTGACCAGCATCTTAAAGTCATTAAGCGATTTACCAACAATCTTAATCTTTGTTTTGATCAGGATTCGGCCGGCTCAAACGCAACCGAGAGGGGAATTGCTTTAGCTCTTGAAAACAACTTTAATGTTTCAGTTTTGGGTATAGACGATTCGGAGTGCAAAGATCCCGCTGACTTTGTAAAAAAATTCGGCTTGAAGTGGCAGGAGCAAGCCAAAAAAATCAAACCGCTGGTCGCTTTCTATATAGAGCACTCATCCAAGCTTTTTGACCCCCAGACGGCTGTCGGCAAAAAAACGATTGCCGAGAAAGTTTTGCCGTTTATAAAGACCATGCCCAATGAGATAGAAAGGTCGCATTGGGTTGGTGAACTGGCGGTCAGGCTGGCGGTTAAGGAAGAGACCCTGATACGGCAGATGGAAATGATGCAAAACAAGCTGTTTGATGCCAAAGCAATTTCAAGCGTTCCCAACAAAAAAGAACATTTTTTTGAATCTGCAAGTTTTGACCTGCTGGAGGAATACTTAATTTCTTTGCTGATGCTGAAACCGCAACTGGCTTCCGGCGCGGCCCAGCAGAAGACTGATTTTTTTTCCGACAAACTGATAATGATTTTTTCCGCTCTCGCCGGTTATTTAAATGAAAAACCTTTTGAGAAACCCGTTGATTATATTATACAAAAATCTGTGGAGAAAAATTTGGGGCTTGAAAAGATGTATTTGGAAAAATTATATTTACAAGCCCAAGAAGTTAATTTTGATGAAAAGATGCTGACCGAAGACTTTGATATGGCGTTAAGGAGGCTTCAAGAAAGAAGGATAAAAGCAAGGATGGTTGACTTGGAGTTGGCTATCAAGAAAGCCCAAAAAGAGCAGAATAAAGACCTGACAATAAAATTAATAAATGAAGCCCAAACTACAGCCAGTTTTTTAAATAGCGTAAAGACAACATAAAGATAAAACAAAATGTCTAAAACCAAAAAAATAAAAAACAAAAAACTTTTGAAAAAAAAGAAACCAGCCAAGACTAAAAAGACCAAGTCTCATGTTCCAAAAAAACAGAGCAAGCCAAAGACAAAACCGGCAAAGAAACCCGTCAAAATTAAGATTCCCAAAGAGTTGATTAAAGAGGAGGATATTTTAAGGTTGATTGAAAAAGGGCGCCATCGCGGTTTTGTAACCGAGTCGGAAATTATGCACGCCTTTCCACACATTGAAAAGGACATTGAGGGGTTGGAGAGGCTGTATGAGAGACTGGAGTCTTCAAACATCAACATTATTGAAACGGGCAGAGTTTTTGAACAGGATCGGGCTAAAGAATTTGAGGAAAAGAAAAAATTGGAAACCGAACTTGGCGATATTTCTTCAGATTCGGTGCAGATGTATTTGCGGGAAATTGGGCAGTATCCTTTATTGCGGGCCGAAGAAGAGGTGGATTTAGCCAAGAAGATTTTAGAAAGTGATGAGGCGGCCAGACAGAAGTTAATTTTGTCCAACTTGCGTCTGGTGGTTTCTATCGCTAAAAAATACATTGGCCGCTCGGCGAATTTGACCCTTTTGGATTTGATTCAGGAGGGCAATATCGGCCTTTCAAAAGCTGTAGAAAAATTTGACTACAAAAGAGGTTACAAATTTTCAACTTATGCCACTTGGTGGATTCGTCAAGCTATTACCCGCGCTTTGGCTGATCAGGCCAGAACCATTCGTATTCCAGTGCATATGGTTGAAACGATAAACAAGTACCAGCAAGTGGTCAGAAGACTGGTTCAGGATTTGGGGCGGGAGCCTTTGCCGGAAGAAGTTGCCATGGAAATGGGTATGGATATAGACAAAATCAGGCATATTATTAAAATTTCTCAAGATACGATTCCTTTGGAAACTCCTGTTGGCGACGACGACGAAGACAGTATGCTGGCTGATTTTATTCCCGACGAAGACAGTATTTCTCCCGCAGTTTCAGCGGCACGTAGGATTTTGAAAGATCATTTGGTGGAGATAATCAATGATCTTACGCCCCGTGAGCAGAAGATTTTAGAGATGCGCTTTGGTCTTAATGACGGTGTTATGCACACACTTGAAGAGGTGGGCAAGGTTTTCGTTGTTACTCGTGAGCGTATCAGGCAAATTGAAGCTAAATCTTTGGAGAAGATCAGACAGCACCACAAGGCGGATAAGTTGAAAGGATATTAGAAATAGTGTAAGTTTGTTTTATAAAAATTAAATATTTTTATCCTTTGCATTTTTTTGATGCAAAGAGAAATTCCCCGGTAGCTCAGCGGTAGAGCAGCTCGCTGTTAACGAGAAGGTCGTAGGTTCGATCCC
>DATDTF010000002.1:0-7252 GCA_036517795.1 Minisyncoccota bacterium | reverse complement strand
CAAAAACCAAAAAGAAAAAATAGACCATGAAGCATAGAAAAAAAGGTAAAATTTTTGGCAGAACCAAAAAACAAAGATCTGCCCTTATCCAAGGACTTGCCGAGTCTTTAATTCAGCACGAAAGAATTATTACAACTGAAACCAAAGCAAAAAGCCTAAGGCCTGTTGTTGAAAAATTAGTCACAAAAGGCAAAGAAAAAGATTTGTCAAAACTTAGACAGTTGGTATCGCTTACAAACAAAAAAACAGCAAAAAAACTTTTAGAAATCCTGGGACCCAGATACCGATCCCGAGGAGGGGGTTACACCAAAATAACCAAACTGGCTCCCCGCAAAAGCGACGGTTCGCCTATGGCCATTATAGAGTTTATAAAATAATTTTTATCATGCAAAAGCTTGACGCAACAAATAAAGTATTCGGACGTTTGGCAACTGAAGTTGCTGTGCTTTTGAGAGGTAAAAATAAAGCTGGCTTTGAGTCCAACATCGCTCCGGAAGAAAAAATTGTTATAGAAAACATAAAACAACTATCATTTTCGGGTAAAAAAGAAGCGCAAAAAAAATATTTTCATTATTCGGGTTTCCCGGGAGGCATGAAAACCAGAAAGCTGGGGGAAGAATTTTCCAAGAATCCTGCAAAAGTTTTCAAATCAGCAGTCTATAGAATGTTGCCAAAAAACAAAATGCGAAGCAAAATAATTAAAAATCTTATCGTAAACTAATGGTTGCAACAAAAACAAAAACAACAAAAAAGGTAAAACCGGCTCCGGAAAAAATAGAACTGGTAAAGGAGGAGGCCGTGAAAACTGACGAAAAATATTATGCAACCGTCGGCCGAAGGAAAAACGCAATTGCCAGGATTAGGATTTATACAAAAAAGGCTAGTGATGAAGACGGCGGAGAAGATAACGCCCTGATTACCGTAAATGGCAAAGACTATGTATCCTATTTTCAAGGAAACGAAGAATTAAAAAATTTAGCGGACTCACCGCTTAAAAAGCTCAAATCGGTAAACCGTTTCAAGGCCACCGTCAAAGTCTCCGGTGGCGGAATCAGAGGACAAGCAGAGGCTATACGCCACGGCCTATCAAGAGCGCTGGTTTTGTTTGACGCCAACTTCGCCAAGAAACTCAAAAAGTCAGGTTATCTGACAAGGGACCCCAGAGAAAAAGAGAGACGCAAATATGGCTTAAAAAAGGCCAGAAAAGCTCCACAGTGGGCGAAACGATAGTGAGCCCACTGTGGAGCAGCGGGGGCGATGGGGGAACTGGGTGTTCCCCCAAGGTGGAAATATTAAAACCGCTAGGTTTTAAAGAGTCAAGACAATGCTAGGCTTGGCGAGTCATTGTCTTGACGACGCCACATTGGGCGAAACGATAGTGTAAACAAATCTTTACAATTCAGCGGCGAACAAGCCGCTGTTTTGATATTTGAAAATTTTATCAAGACCGGGGTCGTACCAGACGATGTCCTTAACCCCCAGGTTGTTGTAGAGGATGTATGTGTTGACCCCGCCCCGCACGTCAGTTTCCAGCATTATAAACTTGACTCCAAGACGAAGAAAGACGTAGCCTTCGCTTCTGTGCCAGTAAACATTTTTGATATTTTCGGAAAGTCTGGTAATCAACTCTTTTTCACCGGCTTTTCTTATTGGCTGGTAGTCCGTATTTCTATTCCACAAAACCCAAACCTCATGGCTGGTTGCCCAAACAACCGCTGACTCGTCAGAAGAAACAGAAAAGTCAACTACACCTTTTTTGGGTAAATTAAAAACAGTAGGATCTTTGGGTATTAATTTTAGAGACTCCAGATGCTTGTCCAAAACTTCTCTGGAAGTTAGAGCTTCTTCTTTCGGTTCGTTTAACGGCAAAAAAACATTTCCAAAGTAAGAGATGAGGCCTTCTTCTACAACCACGGACTTCTGCCATGTTTGGTAACCGTCTTTTTGTATCTTTAAACCGTATTTTCCGGGCAGAAGATTCTTTTTTGAGAAAGTGTCGCTGAAAAAAGAGGTCTCGCCCTCAAGCTTCTCATCGATATATATCTTGGCAGACACATTTGTTTTAATAACTATGGAACCAGTCTTGATCAACCTGTTATTCTGAAAATCATATCTAAAGCCAAAAGCAAAAGACAGAATCAACGTACCCATCAAAAGAAAGATGAGTACCGAGAAATAAAAAATAAGTTTTCTGGTTTTCTTGGTCATTTAATCTATTATGAACTAAAAAATTAATTTTGTAAAGATTGTTTAAAAGCCAAATAATATATAGTCTAAGTCTTATGTTTGTAAAGAAAATAGGCATTGATTTAGGTACAACCAACACCTTGGTTTTCTTACCCAAAAAAGGCATCATCATAAACGAACCATCGGTAGTCTCTATTTCAGTTCTTGACAACAAAATCATTGCTGTGGGCAATGAAGCCAAAGAAATGATAGGCCGAGCCCCTGACAGTATCATCGTCTCCAGACCCTTAAAAGATGGGGTTATCGCCGACTACAGAGTCACGGAAGCTATGTTGAGATACTTCATTAAAAAGGCGGTTGGCAAAATAGGTTTCATTAAGCCAGAAGTTTTAATTTCGGTGCCGGCGGGCATTACCTCTACCGAAAGACGGGCGGTTATTGAAGCAACCATTAATGCCGGCGCCAAAGCGGCTTATCTGGTAAAAGAACCTGTTTTAGCTGCCATCGGAGCCAAAATCTCCATAAACAGCTCTTCTGGCAATATGATACTGAACATCGGCGGCGGCACCACAGAAGTGGCAATTATCAGCCTTGGCGGCATCGTCAATGCCGCATCGGCCAGAGTGGGTGGTAACAGAATTGACGAAGCTATAGTTGACTACATAAAAAAGAAGCACAGCTTGGCAATCGGCGACAGAACGGCTGAATTAATTAAAATAGCCATAGGTAGCGCCGTTAAACAAAGCGCTGAAGAAAAAATCAACGTCAGAGGCAGAGACCTGACTTCCGGTTATCCAAAAACTGTGGAAATCAGCTCAAACGAAATTACCGAAGCGATGCAGGAACAGTTAAGAGAAATCGTTCAAACTATTAAAACCGTTCTGCAAGATACTCCCCCGGAACTTTGTTCTGACATTGTTGATAAGGGCATCATTATTTCCGGCGGAGGAGCATTATTAAAAAACATAGACACCTTAGTTACCAAAGTCACTGGCGTAGTTTGTCGCATAGCCGACGACCCACTTCTCTGCGTCTCAAAAGGCACCGGTGTGGTCTTGAACAACTTGGATATTTACAAGAGGAATATCATGACCAAGAGATAGCAACCCCACATTGTTGGACATTCAACGTCCCACAGTGTGGTGGGTAGGGAATCTTCACTTGTTGGGCTATAATATTATTAATGAAAGACGCCACAAGAACTTGGTTGGTTATTACCGTAATCTCCGTACTATTCCTCTTAAGCATCTGGAATCTCTGGCAGTTTCGCTGTTCCAATCTAAGCTATACTCTATGCGCGGCTATTGGCCAAGACTTGCAAGCTCTCTATCAAGCCGGAGAGAATTTTAACATCAGCAACTCTATGTACGGTAGTATTGCTGAACAACACCTGTTCACTACCGACTACTTTCCATGGAAGTATCTGCCGATTTTACCAATACTAGCCAGCCCCTTGGTCAAGTTTTTTAGTTTTAATTTTTTTTATTTTTTTTACGTTGCGAGTATTCAGATTCTGGTTCTAGTCTTAGGCTTAATTCTTATCAGCAAGATTGGTTTGACTTTGAAAAGAGAAAACTGGCAAATAATTTTGGCTGTTGGTCTGTATTGGATTTTTTGGAGTACCCAGTCAGATTGGCGAATGGGGCAATATAATACTTTAGCTGGCTTGTTCTTCCTCGTTTCCTTTTGGGGAGTAGCCTCTCAGAAAAAAGGCTTTTCAACTTTTGGCTGGCTGGCCAGCATAATTTCAAAACCCATATTCATCTTCGGTTTTTTTTATTACCTGAAAAAGAAAAATTGGCAAGCCCTTATTTGGTTCCTGGTAATTGTTGTTATGACACTTCTCTATTTAGAAAAGTTTTTGCCAAGCGGGGGTTTATTGGAGGCCTATCAGGCAAGTTTTGGTTTTTTAACCGACCCCAGCCGAATCGGCTGGCAAGTCCACTATATTGACAATTTTGGCCCCGCCGCTTTGCTCGGCGAATTGTTCTATGACAGATTTCCAAACATCTATAAATCATCAATAATGGTACTGACTTCTATTGCTGTCCTTGTTCCCATAACCTACCTGTTTACCAAAGAAAACAGAAAAAAAGAACTCTATTTTTTCCTGCTTCTAGCCCTTTCTCCTTTTATATTTTATAAAGAAATCTGGGAAAGTTTGCTGGCTTTTCTGGCGCCCATAGCTGCTTTGGTGTTTTTACTAAGCAATACGAGGAGAGAAAAGATATTCACTTTTTTAATATGGTTTTTTCTGGCAACGCCAACTTTATATTTTTTCTGGCAAAACAACCAAACAGCAACACTGACGACAGCCCTGATTGCTGAAAAGGCCTTGCCCATATTGGTTTTGTATGCTTATCTGGTCATAAAGATATTTTCAAAACAAACAAGTCTGTCGGAAAACAAGAGATAAAAAAACGGCCATAAAGCCGTGAAATTGAAAACTAAACAAAGCCCCTTTTAACATTTTCGATAGAATGTTGGATCTCTATTGTGGCAAAATTTTCTTTTGAGGAAAGACGAACAATAACACCAAAACCTTCTGAAGACAATTTAGCTGATCCCAAAGCATCACGGAGCTCTACGATAAAACAACCAAAATCAACCAGTACAACATCGGAAACAGCAGTGTCCATTAACTGGACTGTGCCACTCTGACGAGCAAGATTCATAATCATTGGCAAATAATCTTTCTTTGGCTTAATATCTTTTAACGCCACAAAAGAAACTGGCACAGTAAGAGGCTTCCCCATTTTTGCCAAATCTATTATATTTTTTAAACTTTCTTTTTCATCTTCCCAATCAAAACTGATATAAATGTACATCTTAACTCCGTTTTTTATTTGGAATAATGCTGTTTTAGAGAATAACATTTTATAAAAATAATGTCAACACTAAGCGGTAACTTAAAAATAGCTCTCGTTCATGATTGGATTTTGGGTTTGGGTGGAGCGGAAAGAGTGCTCAAGGTTTTGCACGAAATGTTTCCGAAAGCGCCGGTTTATACTTTTTTTTATAACAAAGAGTTTACCGACAAATTTCTGCCGGAAGCGAAAATCAAGAGTTCTTTTTTGCAGAAGTTCCATAGGCTGAAACTTATAAACCACAAACTTTTTTTGCCTCTCCTGCCCATCGCCGCCGAGTCTTTTGATTTGAGCCAATATGACTTAGTCATATCTTCTTCAATAGCTTTCTCCAAAGGCTTGATTTTAAAACCCAAGACCAAACATATTTGCTACTGCTATAGCCCGACAAGGTTTTTGTGGGATTGGCACAATGAATACAATAAGAAACAAGGTTGGTCGCAAAAAATTGTCCGGCATTTCTTAAGAATATGGGACCGAAGCGCCGCAGAAAGGGTTGATGAATTTGTCGCTATTTCAAAAAATGTACAGCAGAGAATTAAAAAATATTACAACCGTGATTCTGTGGTAATTTACCCGCCCACTGAAAATCTAGTCGCTTCGCAGATACAACCTTTTCAGTACGTTCGTCCTGCTCCAGCGGCAGGACTCATTCGCGCTGAAGTTGGGGTTTGCTCGCAGTTACAGAATAATTATACTGCTCGCAACCAAGCAACCCTCAACTTCAGAGCGACTTCAAAGGCTGTATCTGCTACGCTCCTTGGGGATATCGGTAATTCAAGAGACCTATCTTCTTTGCTTCATATTGGAGGTTATTTCCTAGTTGTCTCCCGCTTGTTCCCTCACAAAAATATTGACATCACCATACAGGCTTTCAATAAACTGGAACTGCCGCTGGTGATAGTGGGCAGTGGGCCGGAGTTTGGGAAGTTAAAATCTATGGTTGAAAATAAATCTTTGATAAAGTTGGTGGGTAATGTTTCGGACGAAGACTTGGCGGGATACTACGAGAAATGCAAAGCTTTTATTATGCCTCAAGAAGAGGACTTTGGTCTAGCGCCGCTTGAAGCTATGCAGTTTGGCAAACCGGTTTTGGCTTTGAAAAAAGGTGGCGCTTTGGAGTATATTGAAGAGGGTATAAACGGGGAGTTTTTTGAAGACCCGCATCCGGCAGTTTTGGCTGATGGAGTAAGAAGGTTAAATGAAAATTATGAAAATTACAGCGTGGAAAAAATAAAAAAAACCGCCGAGAAATTTTCTCGGCAGAGGTTTGAGGAAGAAATTTTAAGATTTATCTAAGATTAGCCCGAAGAATAATAGGCCTGGTTTTAATCCAACTCCTCCTGAAAAGTGAAAAAAGGCGTTGGCCAATAAAGCAAAAGGCCCGCTAACAGCACCCGCCAAAAAACAAAAAAATGTAATAAATGGATAGCTTCTAAATTTACGAATATCAAGCCCGAATTCAGATTCTGTTTTTTTGAATTGGCTGTAGTTAAACCAAGCAAAGCACAAAATTCCGATGACAGCATGTACTGGCACATAAAACCACAACCAATGCCCCAATAACCAACTAAAGTTCATATGCTCTCTCCTTCTGTTTTTATAATCATTCTCCAATACAACAACTCCCAAGACACCTTGGGATGTTTGGAATCTGTCAAAGAACTTGACTATCCAAACTACAAAGTTGTTGTAGTGGACAACGCTTCACAAGAAGCTGAAGTTAATAATATAATACAATACATAAACAGTCAAGAGCTTGTAACTTATAACTTAAAACTTATAACAAATCCTGTTAATCTGGGCTATGCCGGAGGAAATAATGTCGGCATAAAGTATGCCTTAGAAAACGGCGCAGATTATGTTTTTATTTTAAACAACGACACCACGGTTGAAAAAGATACTTTAAAAAAATTGGTTATCGCCGCCGAAACCGACCCGAAAATCGGAATAGTCGGACCAGCGATTAAAGAAGGAGAAAAAACAGCTTATTTCGGAAAAATTTCTTGGTTTAAAACGGAACTGAAACATGTTTACAAAAATGGGCGTATTTCTGATTTTCTCGGTCCAAAAGAATATGTAATCGGCGCGGCTATGCTCATCAAAAAAGAAGTGCTTGAAAAAATCAAAGGTTTTGACGAAATTTATTTTTTGTATTTTGAAGACGCTGACTTAAATATTAGAGCTCAACTAGCTGG
>DATDTF010000001.1:0-8212 GCA_036517795.1 Minisyncoccota bacterium | reverse complement strand
TTGGAGAATGCTTACGCGGAAATTGACAGGCTTGAAAAAATCACAGTTACAGAGGAAAGAAAAGTTTTCACAACCCCGGTATTTTATAAGTTTATTTTTGTGGCCATAGTCTTTTTCATTTTTCTGATTCCATTGGGGGTTTCGATGGAACTATTGTCTTATCCATAACCGCACGCAAGTGCGGTATTTTCTTGACTTTTTTTAACTTTTTTGAGATAAAATATTTAATCTTGAGTGTACTTTTAAAAATTGAAGGTGGCGAAATGAGCAACAAAGTTGGCGGAAGGTCCAAATTTTGGCTTGGTGTAGGATTGATTTTTATCCTCTCCTCTTTTTCGGCTTCTTTTTTGACTTCAAAAATAAGCAAGTTCTATAAACACTATAACCGGTTTAGTCAAAGTGTCAGAAACTACGATTATGACGAAGCCAAACTGGGTTTAGAGGAGTTAAATAAGGACTACAACTCTTTTGTATCTTGGAAGATGCAGTATCTTGCCGACAGGTTTCTTTTTAAAAAGGCAAATTTGCGCGAAGCCGCAGTTGCTATTTTGGCTGAAGATTACGAAAAAGTGGAAAAAGGCGATTTGAAAAATCAAGAAAATAACCACCTTGCCGCCTACATGCTGGGAATAGCCAAGTTTAAGGCGTTGCACGCGGCTTTCCAGCAGGCGATGGCAAAAAATGACAAAAAAAATATGGATGCAATTTTGGGCTTAGTTCTGGAAGAAGTTAGGTCGGATTTTAAGAGGTGTGTTGAGAAAGGTCCGGGACCGAAAGATAATTTTAACTGTTCATTCAACTATGACTTAACCAGCGACCCCAGTTCGGCCAAGAAAGCTTTGACGAATCCTAAACCGAAGCCAAAATATATTCTGTCTCCTTCAAGTGGTGAGAAAAAGGGGGGCGAGAGTAAAGAAAAGGGGAAAAAGGAGCCTCTTGGTTTGACTCCCAACGAAAAAAGAGACGTCGGGCATGGCGGAGCTGATAAGGTCGGATGATGAGCGAAATTTACTTTTTAAGACCTGACAAACTTCAGCTTCTTTGGGTGGTTGTAGCTCTGTTTTTTTTGGGAATTTCTGTCTGGGTGTTGAAGCGGCATTTGCGTTTGCCAAAGACCAGCGGTTCGATATATCCCTTTTTGGGGACAATGAAATTCTGGTTTGCTTTGATGTTGACTCTGGCCTTGTGTGTCGTGGCTTGGGCAAGGCCTTTTTTAGAAAAGGGCAAAGTCGCCATTAAACAGGGCAATGCTGAAATTGTTTTTGTTGTGGACTGCTCCGCTTCAATGCTTCTAAAAGATACCGGATTGGCGAGGGTTGATATTGCCGAGAGGGAGATAACAAAAGCTTTGGCGAGCGGGACAATTAAAAAAGGAGACAGAACAGCCATATTTATTTTTGGCAAAATACTTTCACCCAGAATTTTTTTAACCAGAGACTTAGACAGTTTTGCCAATGAGGTGGGTAAAATTGGCCGTCCTAAAGCATTGTTAGGCAATGATCTTTATTGGGGCTCTGCCATCGGAAGTGCTTTAAGAAGGACTTTTGAGGCTTTAGACAGGCAAGATATGGTTGTTGAGTTTGGTAAAGAATCTGAAAGTTGGCGGCCAAAAAAAAGGAATGACCGTTTGATTATTTTTTTAAGCGACGGTGACTTCTTTAACTATGGCAATGACGGACAGGCGAAGCTGAAATCCGGGCTGGAGAAGGAAAATCTGAAAGGGTCTTTGCAGGAATTTAGAAAAAGAGGACTGGTTATTTATAGTTTGGGTATAGGGACGCGGTCGGGAGCTCCGCTTGTTGATATTTTAAAAGATTACAAAGTAGACCAAGAATATGACCGATCTCTGGAAACTGAACTGAAGAAACAGTTTTCACGCCTGAACTCCGAGAATTTAAGCTATTTGGCATCTGCTACAGGAGGTCTGACCTTTACTCTTGAGCATTCAAGCGGCGATGCCAGCAGGTTTATTAAGACGGTGATAGACCGGCACAGAAGCACTTATATAGAACCGATTGTTCAACAGGAAAGGCAGGAGTTGTGGCTTTATGTTCTTTTGACTGCAGTGGCGGTATTTATAATAGGCACCGTGTTTACCAAGTTTTAACCCCCCTTTTTATCGGGGGTTTATTTTTGGTCTTTTTTGAGATAGCGTGTTAATTATGACTAGTTTAGAAAAGTCTATTCTGGCGACAATAATTTATTACGATATTTTTGATTTTCCTCTGACTTTGATGGAGGCTTTTAACCTGTTGATTAATCCAAGAAGAATTTCGGCTTCAGAAGAATCAAAAGAATTAAATTTGGGTCAGGTTTTAAAGTCTTTAGAAAAACTCAAAGAACTGGATGAGATAAACGAGTGGCAGGGTTTCTATTTCTTGACTAACAACGCCAAGGGCAAGTTGGTGGTTCAGGAGCGGCTTGAGAAAAACAAAATTGCCGAAGAAAAGTGGAAAAAAACCAGACGCTATATTTTTTGGGTGCAAGTCTTGCCCTACATTGAAGCGGTGTTTGCCAGCGGTTCTCTTGCTCTCGGACATACCACAGAAGAAAGCGATCTGGATGTTTTGGTTGTCACTAGCCAAGGCAGAATTTGGCTGGCTAGAGTTTTCATATCTTTATTGATGGGTCTTTTGGGAGTAAGAAGGAAAAAAAGCCAAATTACTGCTCCAGACAAGATATGTCTAAATCACTATATCACCTCATCTTCTTTAAAAATTTCTTTTGAGAGTTTGTATAATGCCCAGTCCTATGCTCACTTAGTCCCTGTCTATTTTCACAAAGAAGGCCTGATAGAATGCTTTTGGCAGGAGAATAAGTGGGTTTTAAAATTCGTAAATAACTGGCCCAGCCCGCTTCTTTATCAGAAAAGAAAAGTAAGGCTAAATCTGTTTTTAAGAGCCACAGCCTTTTTCTCGGAGAAGTTTTTAGAAGTTTCTTTTCTTGGTTCAATTTTAAACAAGTTGGCCAAAAAAATTCAGCTCAAGAGAATCAATCCAAACCTGCCCGGTCGGGTTACTGCCAATGACCAACAGTTGGAATTTCACCCTTATTCTGCTGAAAAAACCGTCTTGGAAAAATATAACCAAACCATCGCTTCTAGCGGTATCTTTGGCGGTTATTATGAGATTGACTCGGGTTTAAAATAGGCGTACTCTCGCGGAAGATGTTCGTTTAAAATAAGTTTTAGATTGGAGCAGTTGTGAGAAAAATTATAACTTATGGTTTTTTGGTTTTTTGTCTTTTGGCGGTGCAGTCAGTTTCAGTTTTTTCTTCCGACCTGCCTTCAGGTTTTATGTCCGTTGCGGAGTTGGAAAAGCTTTTAAGAGCCGGTCCGGTAAATGCTTTTTTTGAAACCGTGCCTAAGGGCGTGGCGGCTAAAGATATCAGGAGGTATAAAGTCCAAATCCAAGGTGTTCACAGTATGCCTGGTCTGGATATCGTGATGTTTACTACAAAGGTTAAGATTGCCGCCGGTATGAGCGGAAGCCCCGTTTACGTTAAGGGCAAGCTGGTTGGTGCTTTGGCTTATAGTTTTAACAAGTTCGCTTTTGACCAGCTTTCTTGGGGCGGGATTTCGTCAGCGGAGTTAATGTATCGTGACCAGCTTGGCTCTGCCACTGCCGGTTTGCAAAGATTGCAAAGTGTGAAATCTTTCACGTACGAAGGTAAAACCTTTACTCCGATTGCTTTGGGTGATGGGTTGCTGAATTTTTCCTCATTTACAAGGTTTCAAAAGGACTTTTTGGAACTCACCGACATTCTTAAGAGTCAGAAGTTTGTCTTTTATCAAAGGCAAAGTATAAGCGCTGGTTCTAATAATAACATTTTAAGAATCAAGAAAGAGGCACTAAAAGCCGGTATGCCAATCATGGTTGATCTTTTGGAATGGACAGACCAAACAGGCAAAAGGACCTCCGTAAGTGCTGTTGGAACCATCACCTATATTGACCCAAAAAGCGGACGTATTTATGCTTTTGGCCATCCCTTTTTGGGTGCCAAGAAGATAAAATACACTTTTAGGACTTGTAACATTATAGGTACTATTCCTTCCGAAGAAGATTCTTTTAAGTTGTCGGGCGACAGCTCTGAACCTCTGGGCCTCATAGATTTTGATTCTAATTACGGAATCTATGGCAACCTGTCTCTTGAAGGTTTGGAAAAATTACACAGCCTACATCTTGAACTAAAAAAACAAGGTCAGGCTTATGACAATTTCTCCGTAAGAATTGCCGACCATCAGGCGCTGGTGCCGTTAATTGTCGGCGGGGTTCTTGGTCTGATAGGCGAGACAAGCGATACGCCATTGTCTAACGAGCCGAGTGTAACTGAACTTGAAAGCAGGTTAAGTATTGAAAATTTTCAGCTGGTTGAAAGCAAGCAGATTTCCCATTCCGAGTCTTCTAATTTTGGGGACAGAGTGATTTATTCATCTTCATACGAAGTGGCTGTAAGCAGATTTGTTCATGGAATCTTTGCGCCGCTGTTTTTCAGTAATTATAATTTTAAGATTAATAATGTAGAATTAACAGCCAACTTTATTCCTGGCAGACCTCAGGAACTCAAACTGGTTGCTTACAAATTAGCCAGCAAGGTTGTTTGGGGCGAAGATCCGGTTCTTGAAATTTTGCTGGTTAACGAAACCAACACCATGGCCTTTGAAAAGAAAATGGCTATCCCAATTAATTGGAGTGAAGTTGAAGAGCCGATCTATTTCAAAGAAACCAAAGATGTGGACAAAGAACCGGAAAAAATCATAAATGCTGTTGTAAAGATTTTTGGTGCCGATGTTGCTAAAACTTTACTTTCAGACAAAGAAAAGCAAAATCTTTTTCCTGATTATTTTCTTGGCCCCGAAGACTTTCTTAAGTCTTTCTCCGGGCGTCTGCGTTTCATAGACAAGGGTCTTTTTGGGGCGGTAGCCGTCAGAGCCAAAAGCGGCTTGGCAGAAGAAAAGATTGCCAATTCGAAAAGTGTTGTCTCCGATAAAGCTGAAAATGTTGAGGGTTGGCACGCGGTGGAGGGCGGTATCAGAAGCAGGAAGACAACAATTAAAAATGATAATTTTGTGAAATTTAATATTCTATTTCCACCTATACCAAGCGGTTATGTGATAGACCCCGGTTTGAGCGAAACAGCATTTTTTGAAGTCATAAAAAAGGTTCAATAATCCTCGCCTAGTGGCGGGGATTTACTTTTTTTAAACCTTATTTTATAGTTTAGTGAAGTTCCTTGAAATCTGAATGAAAGATGGTACCGAAATGTTACTTAAAAAAACTTTATCTGTTTTTCTGGTTATTCTCTTGTTTGCCCCAGCTTCTGCTATTTTTGCGGCAGGAAAGAAAAAGGTCTGGCCGGGGATAGGCATGAATAAGCCCGAACTTTTTAACATGTATTTAGGTATTGTTTTCCCCGGAGCTAACTTGGAATTGTTGGAAGCGATTGCCTACAAGTCAATGGTTGATGCTCGCAATAGTGGCATTGGTTATTTCCGTTGTCCAGTTAGTGGTTTTGGGTCTTTAGAGTTAGAAATTTGGCAGTTGTGGCCTGACTTTTTCTGGAGACGCTTTGACAAAATGTTGGCAGATTTAGAGGAAAATCAGATAAAAATTATCGCTTCTCTTGCTTGGGACCCCTTGCAATTCCCTTTTTACACTCGTGATGGTCTTCGTGCCTTGTTTGTTGATTCCCGCTCTTCTTCAAGAACTCTTTTGGTGCGCTTTGTCAGTGAAGTGGTGGGTCGCTACAAAAATCATCCGGCCATTCTTTTTTGGGAGTTGGGCAACGAGTGGAATCTTTATGTTGATTTAGACATAGACAGCCGTATTGGACTTAAGGGTTATAACGTTTCTACAGATGAATTGCTCAATTTTGTACGCGAGTATACAGGTTTGATTCGCAAAATTGATCCAAACCGTCTTGTCTCCAATGGTTTTTCCATGCCCCGTCCGGCTGCTGAACATCTTAGGAAACAACCAGAATGGTCTCCGAATGGTCCGGGTTGGACAGCTGATTCCAGGGAAGAGTTTAGAAAAAACTTAACCGATGGAAGCAGGGATGTAGAAATTATAAGCATTCATTTTTACAATTTTTGTGGCAACCACAGCGGGGATCCTAATTGTAGCAGTCGGGACAATGAAAGGTTTGATTTAAGGGGAGCATATAATGTTAATCTTCTTGATGAAATAGTCCGAATTGCTAACCAGCTTGGAAAATTGGTTTTTGTTGGTGAGATAGATGATGATCGTTCGGGCGACGGAAGTCCGACTAATCCTTTTAGCAATGCCGCACTTGAAAGAATTGGTCGTTTAAAAATTCATTTCACCGCCTTTTGGCTTTGGGAAGGCTATACTTTTCCTTCAAAACCCGACCGATCTAACATTGAACCCGGTTTTAATGACTTGCTGATTAACAAAATAAAAGAAGTTAATCACGTTTACTTTAATAGGATAGCTCCAGAACCTAGAATGCCGGATTTTCTTTCTCCCATTATTTTTCTTACAGCTCCTTTAGAAGGTTCAAGAATCAGCTACTCTGGTTTAGAAATTTATGCTTTAGCCAGTGATAACGACCGTGTAGAGAGAGTGGAGTTTTGGCTGGAAAATACTTTTTTGGGTGAAGTCAGAAAAGCTCCATATACTATCAAACTTTCCGGCGGAACCTATCCGGTAGTGGGCCGCAGACTTAGAGTTAAAGCAAAAGCTTTTGATTCTTCCGGAAATTTTTCAGAATCAGTAGTCAACGTTTCCGGTTTCTATTTTTGACCCCCTCTTGACGGGGGTTTTTCTTTGGCTTAAGATACCTCTGTTAGCAGTCTCGGGTCTGGATTGCTAACGAAAACTAATGAAGTCCGTAAGCCTCTTACCTGCCGATATTGCAAACCGAGGTTGGCTTAAGCGGAGAAGTTAGATAACCAATTAATAATTTACATAAACCAATATGACAAAAATTAAACCACTGCGGGATCAGGTTTTGCTGGAGCCTCTTAAAGAGGAAAGAAAAAAGGGCGGAATAATTTTGCCGGATACTGTTCAGAAAGAACGGCCCGAGAAAGCCAAAGTAATTGCCGTAGGACCGGGCAAATATGAGGATGGCAAATTAGTGGCGCTTTCTGTCAAAAAAGGAGACGTAGTTTTATTTACAAAATATGGTCCAAACGAAATTAAGGTCGACGATAAAGAATATCTAATTGCAAAAGAAGAGGATATTTTAGCAGTTATAGAATAAAGAAATAAGGCTTCGTGACTATTGTTCTTTCGAACATTCACTATGCCTATTCAATAATTTATGGCAAAACAAATACAATACAAAGAACAGGCTCGGGAGGCTCTAAAAAGAGGGGTAGATAAAATTGCCAATGCAGTCAAAGTAACTCTGGGACCCAAGGGTCGCAATGTGGTTTTGGATAAGGGTTTTGGCGCGCCGACAATTACCAAAGATGGTGTAACGGTAGCCAAAGAGATTGAACTGAAAGATAAATTTGAAAACATTGGCGCGGAACTGATAAAAGAGGTTGCTTCCAAGACCGGTGATATTGCCGGTGATGGCACCACGACCGCAACTGTTTTGGCGCAAGCAATAGTTGCTGACGGTTTTAGCGCCGTGAATTCAGGAGCCAACCCAATGGTTTTGAAAAGGGGCATAGACAAGGCTGTGGATTGGGTTACCAAATTTTTAAATCAAAAAAAGAAAGTCGTAACTGGCTATGAAAAAATCAAAGAAGTGGCTTCTATTTCTGCCAATGATCCGGAAATCGGCAAGCTTATCGCCGAAGTTTTTAAAGAAGTTGGCAAAGACGGTGTTGTCACGGTAGAAGAGTCTCAAACTTTTGGCTTGGACAAAGAAATTGTTGAGGGTATGCAATTTGATAGGGGCTACATCTCTCCCTATATGATTACAAATACCGAAAGAATGGAGTCAGTTTACGAAGATCCTTTTATCCTAATCACCGACAGAAAAATTTCTGCCATTGCCGATATCGTGCCATTGCTGGAAAAAATTTCTCATTCAGGTAAGAGGGAATTGATGATTATTGCCGATGAGGTTGAGGGCGATGCTTTGGCGACTTTGGTCGTAAACAAACTAAGGGGAGTTTTTAGCGCGCTGGCGGTGAAGTCTCCCGGTTTTGGCGACAGAAAAAAAGAGATGTTGGAGGATATTGCTATTGTGACTGGTGGGCAGGTAATTAGTGAGGAAAAGGGCATGAAGCTTG